>JBEKDM010000008.1:0-35540 GCA_050014375.1 Methanomassiliicoccales archaeon
AGACCGAAGTGAAGGAGGTCGTTCTTTCAGGTGACTGGGAGTCTCTCTATCGGGAAGGATGCGTCCGGGTGCTGAACGCCTATGCTGAATTGGTACGGGCATGCCGTTCCAGCAGCCTTATGACCCAGGCCGGGGAACAATGCCAATCGTGTCCGAACGATCCCCGGAAGCTCGTGGCTGCAATCGCTGACCGGGCCCCGATGCCCTGGGATGACCTGCGCCGTCGGGCCGCCGCCGTCAACGTTCGTCCGGGATGCTACTCGTGTGTCGCTTCCACCGGTTCGGTCGTGACCCGCCTGGAAACACTGGCAAAGGGGATCGAGCGGACTGTGGCTAAGGAGGCCTTCCGCATCATGGGGGTCTCCGATTGATGCCCAGGATCATCATTGAACCGTCGGCGACACGCCAAACGAACGAAGTTCCGCGGGGCGTCAGGCAGCTTTTGAACCGGGACCGCATGAAGCGTCCCCGCTTCTCCCAGTGCTGGACACTGCCGTTACAGGCGAACGGTACAGCGGTCATCGACGCTTACGCCGTCTCTGATTCACAGGTGCAGATGCTCTCGAAAGGCACTCAGACCTTCTATCACGTCTCGCCCTGGGAATACAACATCCCGAAGGAATGGTCGCTTGCGGTCCAGGAGACCATCGACGCCGTTTCGAACTGCCCGCCGACCGATGTATCCCGGTCATACGACGAGCTACGCCGCTATGTCAAGGAGACATCCAGTCGTTCCATCCAGCGGATAGCACAACGGGACCGCATCGAACTTGGTTCGGATGAGAAGGAACGCACCTCGGTGATCCAGAAACTGGCCAACGTCACTGCCCGTTATACCATCGGACTCGGCTTGTTCGAAGTGCTCCTGGGCGACGACCATATCGAGGACATCTACGTTGACGCGCCCTGCCAAGAAAACCCGATACATGTTACCGTCGGCGGTATCAAGGGGAGCGGGACGGTCGTTCGTTGCCAGACCAACATCGTCGCATCACGGAACGAGATCGAGGGGTTGGTGTCACGTTTCCGGCAATACAGCCGGAGGCCGTTCTCCGAAGCGTTCCCGGTCCTAGAAACGGACGTGGTCGGTTTCGACGCACGGGCCACTTTCATCGGCAAACCGCTATCGCCCAACGGCACCGCGTTGGCGCTAAGACGGCATTCGCGCAGCGTCTGGACCCTGCCACGCTTCATGTTCAATGGCACCATCGACGCCATGACCGCCGGCCTCATATCCTTCCTCATCGACGGCCGGAGCACCATCCTATTCTGCGGTCCCCGGGGTTCTGGGAAGTCGTCGTTGCTCTCGGCGTCGCTTTTCGAGTTCCCAGTCAGCCAGAGGATATTGACCATCGAGGACACCATGGAACTGCCCTGCCGCCAGATGCAAAGGCTCGGCTACAAGGTCCAGTCGATGCTGGTAGAGAACCGCATGGGGCAGGACCAGGAGGACCGGACGGACGAGGCATTGCGAGTGTCGTTACGTCTGGGCGAGTCTGCCATCGTCCTCGGTGAGGTGCGCGGCAAGGAGGTGATGACGCTCTATGAGAGCATGCGTACCGGAAAGGCCGGCTCGTCCGTCCTCGGAACCATCCACGGCGACTCGGCCCGGTCGGTGTTCGAGCGCGTCGTGCATGACCTGGGCATTTCCGGCGAGGCGTTCAGCGCCACCGATATGGTGATCACGCTCGGCCTGAACCGGATCGCTGGCGGCCAGCGGCAGGAGCGCAAGGTGGTAGAAGTTGCGGAATGCGCCCGCACTCGTGGGGTCGGCGAGTTCGACCGTCTGGTGGTCTACGATAACATGACCGGGGTCCCGGTCTTCGACCGGTCCCTGCGTTCCGAGTGCATCGGCCGGATCGCCGCATCTTGGAACGTCAGCTACGAAGAGGCGGTACATAACATCGAGGCCCGCGCCCGGATGAGGCAGGCTTTGGTCGACGCCGCCACCGCCGGAAAAATGGATTGCCTGGGGCCGGAATGGACCTGCAAGTGCAACGAGTTCTTCTGGGAGCGTGTAGACTCGAAGGAACGGGACTATGATGCCATCGTCAGGGACTTCTCCGAGCTGGTCTCCAGGAGCATTTGAGATGATCTCCCCGGTGGTCAAGGACCGAAAGGCGCCGGAGTGGTTCGCCTCGGCGTTCAAGGCCAAACGGAGCCCAGCTCACCTGGATTGGATGAGAAGGCACCAAACGACGGAGCAGGGGCTCTGTTCCAGGGCATACTCGGTCTTTGTCTCGATCGCCGCAGCCGGTATCGTGGTCCTTATGCTGTCCGCGATCGTGTTCGGGCTTCCCGTCCTCACCTATCTACTGGTACCGTTCCTGCTGACACTGGTCATCGTCCCTTCACTCGTCGTCGGTTCCCCTGCCACGAGCTCCAGGCGGGAGGAGCTGGAGATGCTCCGCGAGTCGCCCACCGTGATCGGGGCGATGTCCATGAGCATGCAACTGCAGCCGTCCCTGGACCGAGCGGTGGCGTTCGCCTCGCAATGCGGTGACGGCTCGCTGAATGTGAGACTGAAGACCCTGTTATGGCAGGTGCTCACCAGGGTCAGGTACGATCTTCCGACTTCCATGATGGAGTTCGCTTCGACCCTGGGCGAAGAGAACGAGAGCCTGCGTCAGTCGATCCACCTGTTCATATCCGCGACGCACGAGTCGACCCGGGAGGGGATGGACCGACTGCTGGACAAGGCGAACATGTTGGTCATCGAGGGAGTCAAGGACCGGGTCGAACGTTACGTTTCGTCCTTAGCACTGCCTACCATGGTGTTCTTCGCATTCGGGATATTGCTGCCCGTGATGATGTTCTCGCTGGTGCCTCTCCTCACCCTCGGCAGCGTTTCCTCCATCGGCTCCACCACGAACACCGCCCCGATCATCTCCGACGCCGAGCTGGCCCTATTGCTTCTGGTCGTTTTCCCGATGGCCTCGTTCCTTTATTCCCGCTCCACCCTGTCCCGGAACCCCCTGCAGTCTGTCAGCAGGCCAGAGCTGGTCCTGAGCCGGAAGGCCCTCGTAACGGTCACCGTCTACGTGGCGTCGATGATCGTTCTCTCAGTGTTGATGGCCTGTTCCTTTCCAGAGATCGTCCTGATCATCGGCGTCTGCGTGCCTTCGACCTATTTCTACGTCCGGTTAAAGGCAGCGCATGCCCGGGCCGCTAAGCTACCGGGTGTCGAGAAGGACTTCGTCAACGCCCTATACCAGATGGGAAACAGGATGACGACCGGAATGAGCTTTGACGTCGCCTTCGAGGAAGTGGCCCGTTCTCGTTCCTCCTCGCCTTTTGGGGAGTTCGCCAAACGAAGCATATACAAGTGCCTGACCACCAGGCAGGACCTCCCGACCATCATCGCCAGCGACGCCGAGCTGCTCGCCCTTTCGCCGCTGGTAAGGAACGCCCTAGTCACCGTTGCCGAGTGCGCCGCGTCCGACCCACAAGCGGCCGGCAAGGTCGCCCTCAACCTGGCCCAGTATCTCTCCGACCTGCGCACCTGCCAGGCCAAGATCCATGAGAAACTGCAAAGCGTTGTGGACATGATGTCGTCGACCAGCGCCATCTTCGCCCCGATCGTTCTCGGCATCACCGGCAGCCTCTTCTCGCTGGTCGGTGCCGTATCCCCTAGTTCCGGTTCGGTCCAGAACATGACGATGTTAGGCGGCATCTACGTCGTCGAGCTTACATTCATCGTATCCTACTTCACGGTGTTCCTGCTCGGAGGTAAAAGCTGGACCGATGTCACCTACCGGTTCTTTACAAAGGTGCCGGTGGCGGTGATCGTGTTCATTTTAGTTTCATTAGCCGCTCGGGGAGGCCTGACCCAACTTCTGTGATCCAGAAGATGTCCTTTTCGTCAGCTTTCAGGATCTCGACGGAAAGCTGTTCCTCATTGTGTTTGGTCATGATGCTGTCGATCCGTTCCCTCTCGGAATCGAGCAGCCTGACCTCCAGTGTCTTCGAGGAGTCGATGAAATGGACGACCGGCAGATGTCCGTCCCGAACGAAGATGTTGTTCTTGCCCATCGTGCAACCGGTGGTGAACTGGATACCATCGATCAGGCAGGACATGGGCGGCTGCCTGCCAGTGAATACGACAGCGCTCATTTTGCCTGCGAACCTCTCTCGGGCGAGCTTCCCCATCCGGTATCCGATGACAACGTACGGACCCAGATGTCCGTGGAATCGCTTAAGCGGGATCAGTTCTTCTGGCAGGTTTGTCATGATGCTTCGCTAACCAATTCGAGCTAGATGAACATTGTCTCGCCCAGAACGCATCTCTGATTTATCCCTCCGTGACCGGGAAATATTTCAACGATTCGGACTTCATTTAATGACAGGCTCTGCACTTGTCATTCCGGACAAAAAATTTCAATATGATCTCGAACCATGCTTCTGAGCCTCTGAAGTAAAACATTATCTATCGCCGGTGGCTGCTTATGACCAAATGAGCGGCCGCAGGACACCGTTCCAGAAATGGAAGATGACAATGCTGGCGATATTCGTCGCATGGCTAGCGGTGCTGCTGATCGCTCCGTTATCATTACCTTCTGGCAGTGTCAAGGACCTGTCCGGTGCCGTTGGAAGATTGGACAATCCCGGCCAAGAGGCGAGGATGAACCTGTTCGCCCAGGTGGTGTACACGGTGGGAGACATCGAATGCCATCAGATCGCCGAGCGTTCCTTCTACCTCAACGGCAACGAGCTACCGGTATGCTCCAGGGACATCGGTATCTCCATAGGACTGCTCACCGGCATGTTGATCGGATTGTTGTACGTTCGGAGGATCAAACCGATCCTGCTTGTGTTAGGTCTTGTACCGATGGTACTTGATGGGGGGCTGCAGGCCTTATCCAGTTATCAATCGAACAATTCCCTGAGGATCGTGACCGGCATCGTGGCCGGTGTGGCCGCAGCGCTGCTCCTATGTGAGTTCGCCGCGAGATACCTGGAAACGGGCCCTGATAATGTTCTGAAGGAAAAAGAGCCTGACATTGCTTCCAAAGAGCATGTTTGAGAGTTCGAGCCTTCTGAGAACGAGCCACAAAGACAAATCTATATATAGAATAGTCCTAATTGGAGTCATGACAGATTTGTCTGTTCATCCTTTTACCAATTCTAGAAGGTGTGATGTATGGTAGAGGCTACAAAGACGGGTACGACCACCATAGGAATCGTCAACAATGACGGAGTAGTGCTAGCTTCGGAGCACCGCGCGACAATGGGCAACTTTATCGCTCATAAGGAGACACAGAAGGTGTTCAAGATCGACGATAACCTTGGACTGACCACGGCTGGATTGGTCGGGGACGCCCAGGTGCTCGCCCGCTATGTTAAGGCAGAGGTCGAGCTGTATAAGCTCAGACGCCAGGCGCCGATGTCGGTAAAGGCAGCGGCCACATTGATGTCCAACATCCTCAGGAGGGGTGGAGGATCACAGGGCTTCTTCTACGTGGGCCTGATCGTCGGGGGCAACGACAGCGAGGGAGGCCACGTTTACTCCCTGGATGCTGCCGGCGGATCGATCCCGGACCATTACATTTCCGTCGGTTCCGGTTCGCCATACGCATACGGTGTCCTCGAGGACCACTATAAGAAGGACCTGCCCTTGAGCGACAGCATCGACTTGGCCATCCGTGCCCTGAACGCCGCCATGAAGCGGGACTCGGCAAGCGGTGATGGAATGGCGATCATCACCATAACCAAGGACGGTTATGTGGAGGTCTCCGACGAGGAGATCTCGAAGCGGGCTTCGCGCATGGGCATCAACGTGCCCAAGCCGAACTAAACCCCTTTCCCAAACATCTTACTGATTGTTTAATCCAAAAGTTGATTTCATGAGCGCTGAGAGAATTCTGGAAGATGCCCGAGAACAGGTACGCAAGATAGTGCCTTCACATATCAACATCACCTCGATAGACTTCGAGGGCCCGGTAGTGGTCATCTATACCAAGGACATGGAGGCCTTCGCCTCCAACAATGACATCGTGCGCCAGTTGGCACAAGGTCTGAGACGCCGGGTAGCGATAAGGCCGGACGCTTCGTTGCTGGCCGACCCGGACATCGTGGAGAAGAGGATCCGGGAGATCATACCTGAAGACGCCCAAATCACCGACATCTTCTTCGAACCGGAGACCGGCGAGGTCACTATCGAGGCTATCGCACCGGGACTGGTCATCGGAAAACAGGGTGCCATACTCAACGAGATCAAGAAGGAGGTCGGTTGGGCCCCGAAGGTCGTGCGCGCTCCTCCGATACCGTCCAAGACAGTCTCCGAGATACGTTCCTACCTCAGACATATCCAGACGGAAAGAAAGGAGTTCCTCAGGAAGACCGGCAGGAAGCTGGCCCGGCAGAAGTATGAGGGTGAGTCCTGGATAAGGCTGACCGCACTGGGCGGATTCCGCGAGGTCGGTCGCTCGGCATCCCTGCTCTCGACAAGAGACTCGAAGATACTGATAGACTGTGGATTGGACGTCGGAGCCGACGGTGCCACTCCATATTTCAGCGCGCCGGAGATCCAGCCGCTAGACCAGATCGACTGCGTCGTTATCACACATGCGCACCTGGACCACTGTGGTCTGCTGCCAGCACTTTACAAGTACGGTTACGACGGGCCGGTATACTGTACCGCCCCCACCCGGGACCTGATGTCCTTGTTGCAGCTGGACTACATCAAGGTGGCCAACTCGGAAGGAAAGAAGAGCCCCTACGAGTCCGCCCAGGTCCGTGAGGTGGTCAAACACTGCATCCCTCTCAAGTACGGCGAGACCACCGACGTGGCACCGGATATTCGCTTGACGTTCCAGAATGCTGGGCACATCCTCGGAAGCGCCGTCTGCCACTTCCATATCGGCGACGGGCTGTACAACATTGCCTTCACCGGCGACATGAAGTTCGAGAGGACTTGGCTGTTCAACGCCACGGTGAACAAGTTCCCGAGGCTGGAGACGCTGATCATTGAGTCCACATATGGTGGCTACCATGACATCCAGCCAAGCCGTGTTGAGGCTTCCACGCAGCTCCGTGACATCATTGTCAGGACGCTCGAGAGAAAGGGAAAGGTCGTCGTGCCGGTGTTCGCCGTCGGCCGTTCCCAGGAAGTGATGCTGGTTATTGAGGAGCTGGTCCGAACAGGGAAGATCGACAAACTGCCGGTCTACCTTGACGGGATGATCTGGGAGGCAACGGCGATACACACCGCCTACCCAGAGTTCCTGAACTCGCAATTGCGCACCCAGATATTCCAGATGAACCAGAACCCGTTCCTTTCCGACATCTTCAAGCGCGTCGACTCGCAGGACATGCGCGAGAAGATCCTGCATGACCCGGATCCCTGCATCGTTCTGGCCACCGGAGGCATGATGAACGGAGGGCCGGTCCTCGAGTACGTGAAGAACTGGGCGGATGACCCGAACTCTACCCTGGTGTTCGTCGGTTACCAGGCAGAGGGAACCATCGGCCGTAAGATCCAGAAGGGGGTCAAGGACCTGACCATGATGGAGAAGGGCAAGCCGATCACGGTCGAGTTCAAGATGGATTCGGAGACGATCGACGGGTTCTCCGGTCACTCGGACAGGCGCCAGCTGATCAACTACATCGCCACGCTGGAACCAAAGCCGGAGAGGATCATCATCGGTCACGGGGAAGAGCACAAGTGCTTGGACCTGGCGTCCGCGTTGTACAAGAAGTTCAACATCGAGACGCGCGCACCGATGAACTTGGAGACCATCCGGATGAAGTGATCCGGCCTCTTACTTATCCTTAACTCCGGAACCGGGCATTGTTTAATCGCTGGTCTGATGATCGATGAACAAGATGACAGCGATGATGATCAGCGCAGGAGCAAGACCGGACCGCATAATTTCCACCCAATGTTCTAGGCAAAGCGGAAGAAGTGAGCACTGATGCTCGGACAGTGTACAAGTCCACCGCCAGATTCTTCCCAATTCCGCGCCAAGGATGGAAAAGAATTAGAACCCATTACGAGAACGGGTTGGGTGTGTGAGGAGGGCGACGGACACGCCCAAATTCAAATCTCGACTAGATCTGTTTTTCAGTCTTCATCGTTGCGTTGATGAGTGCATCGAATTTGATGTGGAGGTGCCATCCAGATCTCTTGAATATGTCCATGAAGCACACCCCTATGATCTTCGACGCATCAGGCTTGGACATCTTGTCGATGAATTGCTGGACCTTCTCCATCGAGCATCCGAATTTTGGCATTGCCAAACCTCCTAGAACAATGACCGCGGCTGCTTCTGTGATCTCTTTCCCTGACGAAGAAATCCCGTAGCCTGTCCCCTCCTTCCACAACAAGGCCCTACAATCCTTCTCATTGGCCACCGGTGAGAAGAAGAGATCGAATTTCTTATCCCGGATAGAATATGCCAACAATTCTGCGAAAGGGGCGCACACTGCATTTGACCCAGTGAAGACGATGATTGACCCCTCCGGTAGGCCATTCATTTCCTCACGGAATAGTTTCGTAAATCCAGCAATCCCTTTCATTTTCTCTGCCCCCATGCTATTCCCTCTTTTGGTATCGATTTATATTGAAAACATCGCGTTTATACACTTGTGTGTAATTCCAACGCGAATTTCAGTTGCGATTCTATTGATGGTCGATGGTAATATCGACCGCAAAAAGATGTGGTGCAATTCGTGAATCATTTAACCCGACTTCGACTAAAGACCTAGACAGTGATTGATGTTTTCGATGAATAGGTCACCTGAATAATTGACCATTCGACATCGTTATTATCCTTCCTCATCTTGAAGTGCCTCTTTTTGGCAGTATACAATGCCTGTTGGGTCGAACTCGGTTTGATATCCCGTAGTTATGCGTTAAGTCACCCTAATCTCTGCATCCAGTTCCTAGAGTGAAATATTGATCAGAGTCCTTCCTATTACCCCCTGCCCATCCTCTCGATCATGAGCAGGAACTGGGACGAATTGCCCATCCCCGAGCGTGGGGTTGAGAACGTCGTGATTGCTGAAAAAGGTCAATATATGCTGGCAAGCATTATCGATAAATGGCCCGTCCAAACCCGCGGTCAGCGTTACGTTCGCTCCCGGATCAAAGAGAGGACATATCCCTAAATAATCAAGGTGAATTTTATCATCGTGGAAAAACGGCAGATAGCGAGTATCGTCATCATCGGCGGTATCGTTGTATTCATGCTGAAGCTGCTTGCATTCTTCACATCCAATTCCATCGCTCTCTTTTCTGATGCCTTAGAATCCATAGTAAATATCGCTGCCAGCATAATGATGTACATCGCCTTGGTAATCTCCGAGAAACCCGCGGACGAGAATCATCATTATGGACATAAAAAGGCGGAGAACATTTCCGCCTTCGTCGAGGGCGTGCTGATAATGATCGCTGCCACCCTCATCATCGAGGCCACGGTCGGCAGGCTCTTCAACCCTATCGAACCAGGCAATCTGGGCATCTCGCTGGTCATCTCATTGTCCGCATCATCGCTGAACGGAATTATGGCATTTGTCATGCTAAAGGAATCTCGGAGGAGCCATTCCATGGCGCTCGAGGGGGATTCAAAGCACCTCTTCTCCGATGTGCTCTCTTCGATCGGTGTCGTGGTCGGATTGTTCATAGCTGGCTTGACTGGATGGTACATCATCGACCCTATCATAGCGCTGATCGTCGCCGGACTTCTGATCGTCATGGGCGCTAACGTCCTCAGGAAGGCAACAGTCGACCTCATGGACCACAACTGCCCCGAAGAGGAAAGGAAGATCCTTGAAACGGTGTCCAGATTCTCGGGGATCAGCGACTGTCATTATATCAAAACGAGGAGATCTGGACCTCTAGTATATGCGGAAGCGCATGTCTGCATGAAAGGGGATTCAACGCTCTCCGAAGCCGATGAGCTTCGCGACCGTATCACGGAGGAGCTTGAAAGGGAAATTCCCGGTTTGACAATCAACATCAGGATTGAATCGATCGAAAGGGGATCGAAAAGAAAGCTATGATTATTCTTGATGGCAGTGATATTCTAGTGAAGGAATGGGATTCAATTCTTAGATAGGAGCCTGCAGGCAGCTTGAGGGACCTATCTTACCGTCTCCAAGATGGCAAGGCCTTGCAGAAGACCCGCCGGCAATTTTAGGTGTTTAGAGAAATCTATAAATATTTACTCCCCATTGAGAGAATTAATGAAACCAGGACGACCACGGTGCCCGAGAAGGATCGAGATGGAACCAGTTGTCACATATTTCAAGCCCAGGGGAGTTCCTCTGAAGGAACTAGACGTTGTCCTCTTATCCTTGGAGGAGCTCGAGGCCGTTCGATTGGTCGACCTGGAAGGACTGGAACAGGAGACGGCCGCTCAAAGGATGGGAATCTCCAGACGGGCCCTCTGGGAGGATCTTCAAAATGCCAGAAGGAAGATCGTGGAGGCTCTTGTGAAAGGGAAAGCGATCGAGATTAAAGGGGGGGACTATACCGTGGAAAGGCCACGGGGATACAACTGTAAGGGATGCAGTGCAACGTGGGAAATCCCCTTCGCAACCGGTGAGCCATTGCAGTGTCCCAGGTGTGGAAGCAACGACGTACAAAGAAATCCTGACAACCTGGATGACAATGGACCAAAGCGTTGCTGCCAAGGTCGGTGCCTCAAGGAGAGGAAAGGAATGACCAGAGATGATGTGTGAAATGCTACCTTGTCCGTCGCGGGTCCTCACGATGAACAGCCAGGAGATATTGGAGACCCGCTATTGGGCCGACATTGGTTCATCATTCAATATGGATATGAGGGAAATAATCGCCCTTAATGGGAATGAACAAAATACTAGGAGGCAAAAAAAATGAAAATCGGAATACCAAGTAACAGTCCGGGAGGACTAGATGCAGGCGTGTCTGCCCATTTCGGACATTGCGATCTGTTCACCGCAGTGGAGATAGAGGGGAGCCAGATCAAGACCGTATGGACGATTGATAACGATGGGGAACACAACTGTATGATTCCTGTGCGGAAGATGGCCGATGCCGGCATTGACGCTGTGCTAATCGGAGGAATTGGACGCCGACCATTGATGGAATTCCAGAACAATGACATCAAGGTCTTCATAGGGGCAGAAGGAATGGTGAAGGATGCCTTGGCCAACTATCTGAGCGATAGCCTTATGGAGGCGACGGTCCAAGACGTATGCCAAGGCTCCAAGAATTGCCACTAATTGCAAGGGATGAAATCAATGTATGGAATATCAATCGATGTTGGCACGAGCGGAACAAGAGTGCACGCTCTAGATCTGAAGACTAAGACCATCATTTCGACGGCCATCACTGTCAGGCATCCAGTGCCCGGGGCGAATGTGATGGACCACCTGACCTATTGCATCGAGGTGGATCAGAACCTGGCCAACGAATTGATGATCGAAACGATCAACCGCCTCATCCGGTTGCTGGAGATCGATCTGACCAAGGTGGAGAGGTTGGCGGTGTGCGGCAACCCGATCCAGCTTTCGATATTCCAGAACATGGAGCTTAGGGACCTGGCGTTCGTGGGCGAGAGGTCCTTGAAATCAAAGGGCATCACACCGCAGAAGAGGGATGCCCGGGTCATGTCGTCGGAGCAGCTCGGCATCGACCTGGGTGGTCCGAACGTAGATGTTTACATACCGCCGTCGATCAAACATGAGATCGGGGCGGACGCACTGGCGATGATGTATAAGAGTGGACTGCTGGAGCGCAAAGAGCCCTGCCTAGTCACCGATTACGGTACGAACGCGGAGATGGCCCTGAAGGTGGGGGACGAGATCTACACCGGTTCGGCAGCTGCCGGTCCGGCAATGGAAGGCCAGGCCATACGCTTCGGGATGTTGGCATCCCCAGGCGCAATATCCGACATTGACTACGAGGGCCACTGGCGCTGCAAGGTCCTAGACGACAGCCTGATGCCGACCGAGGGGGACAAGGTCGACCCTACGTCGGGCGACGTCATCGAAGAAGGAATAATGCATGGCCGATCTCGGGGAATAACTGGCACCGGCGTGATCGCGGCAATAGCGACCGGGCTCGATACCGGCATGATCACCGCGCCGCACATCACGACAGGTGATGGCAAGCTGCATCTGCAGGACGGGTTCTACATTGACGACCACGATTTCCAGGAGGCGGCCAAGGCGTTCGGCGCGATGAGGGCTGGGCACTTCACCCTACTGGAGAAGGCAGGGATCAAGTTCGATGACCTGGACAGCATGTACATGAGCGGTGCGTCGGGCACATACGTCGACGCCCTCAAGGCGCAAAGGGTCGGGCTCATCCCGCCCACGCCGAAGAACATCTACCAGGTGGGAAACACCTCACTGGCAATGGCGACGGACATCGTCAAGGACCCGAACCTCATGGAGACGTTGCAGGAGACAGCGCGTTCGATCCGTTCCAACCACATCATGTTCGCCACCGATAAAGTGTTCGAGACACTATATATCCAGGAGCTTGCGTTTTGGCAGGAAGGCATGCCGGTTCAGTCCTACAACTTCTTCCTGCAGAGTATGGGAATACAACCTCTACCGGAGAAGTTCCGCGAAGCGAAGGTGTTCAAAATCGTGCAGCGCGACATACCCGTATTGGGGGACAAAGGTCTTAAGATCCTGACCGACATCGGAACGAAGTTGAGGGCCACCTTTGATGGGTGCATTGCTTGCAAGAAATGCGCTGAGGCATGCCCGGAGAACGCCATCACATTCGAGGATAAGGGGAGCGGGGAGCCGGAGATCACCGTCGCCTCGGACCTGTGCAACGGTACTGCATGCCTCCGTTGCGAGCGTGCCTGCCCCGAGAAGGTCTTCAAGTTCAAAGGTCTGAAGAGCACGAGGAAGGCAAGAGCATGACCGTGGAAGAGGACTAGGAATTTGTTAGTTTAGCGTCTGAGCCTCTCGTAAAGATTAATGCCTCAGGGCCCTTTCTGGCCCTATTGGAACTAGATTGGTATTCAAAAAGATCGAGAGGAGAAATCCGGAGGTCACTGATCCAATCCGGGGATCTCCGTCGCCTTCCCTTCCTCGCCCAGCAGTATCACGCGGCTGTCATCCTTCTTCTTGATGACCGACATGCCCAGTTCAATACCGACCTTCTCTCCGAACTGGATGACGTCGCTGATCGATGGCATGTTGTCCATGCTCATCCTCCGTCTTGAATCACCGACGAATACATATCCCTTCGGCTCGATGAACAGCGGGTCGGCGATCGCGTCCAGCTTGGCATACTCCTTCTCCCAGCCCAGGTTCCAGTCCTTGACCAATGTGTGCCGGATGACCGTCCTGGTGTTTAATGAGGGGAACAGCTCGAGAGTTCGCATCAGCTTCTCCCAACCGTCCTCGATGCGCGGCACGCAGAGCCTCTTGTATAGCTCCTCGTTCGGCGCCGCCACCGTCACATACAGCTGCGTCGGCAACGAATCCATCTTCTCCAGCACCTCCGGGAACGTTCCGTTCGTCACCAGGAAGGTGGTCATCCCGCGGCGTTTGCACAAGGCGATGAGATCGCTCAGGTAAGGGTACATCGTCGGCTCGCCTGCCAGCGATATCGCCACCTGCTTCGGGTCGCGGCACTCATCCCACATCTGTTTGCTGCAGCGGGGATCACCCTTGAACCCGGAGACTAATTTGCGCTGCTGCTCGATCAGCGCGTCCAGCATCTCTTCCGGTTCTTTCCATTCGTGCACAGTCGACTCAAAGCCCCGGACGCGCCAGCAGAACAGGCAGTTGTGTGTACAGTCGTTCACCACCGGGGTCATCTGCAGGCAGCGGTGCGACTTAATGCCGTAGAAGTCCTGCTTGTAGCATTGGCGTCCATGCAGCATGCTTTCCTTCATCCAGTGGCAGAGCTTCACCGCTGCGTGGCCGCCATAGACGCGGTATGATTGGCGATCGAGAATGGCCTTGAGGTCGTCCTTCATGCTCAGCCCTCGAAATCGAACAACGATTTCTGCTTCGTCTTTTCGTCCGCTACGGGCTCAGGCTTTTCCGGTTCCGGCTCCTTCTTAGGCTCTTCTTTAGGTACCGATCTAACAGGCTCTGGCTTTGGCTCGGTGATCTTCTCCGCGGCCTCCAGGAGCGGTTCGGACTTCTTGCGTCCTTTCTTCTTTTTCTCCGCCGACTTGGGCCTGCTGTCATCCTCTGTCCTGGCGACTCCAGTGGCCGCACCCTTGACGACGACCAGATCTTGCATCAGATGCTTGACAGCAGCCGAATCGACCTTTTGGTCCAACAGGTACGCCGCCTCCTCCTGCTGCACGTCCAGCCGAAGGGACATGCTCATGCGGAACTCCTTGTTGGCCTGGTATAGCGTCTGGAAATAGGGAAGGATGTCCGTTTGCGTCTGTGCCTTGGAGGCGTGACACTCCCGTCCGATCTTGAGGATGACATCACCCTCGACCCCTCGTGCGTTCTTGGACGATGCCAAACGCATGATGGTGAACGGGAAACGGTACTGGACCCAAGCATGATACAGCTTTTTCTTGGCCAGTGTGACTCCTAACGCCATGTTGTCCGTGGCATAGGACCAGAAACCGTAGTACTGGCGCCGCCGCACCCGGCCCAGGAAGATGTCTGCCCGCGAGAGCCGGTCGAACGCCCTCTCCAGATCTTCATGGTCCTTGTACTCCAGGGGCACATTCTCGTCCAGCCACTTGAGCACGAAATCGGGCGTCTCGCCGATGTCCATCATCGTGCGCTTTGCCTTCTGAGAATTGCTGCCATGAAGTATCTCGCCCATCAGGTCATACATCGACTTGGTCGACAGCCGAGAATCCATGACATTGGCATCGTCATCGCCGACACTGAGCTCACCGAGCGACACCGCTTGCAGATCCCTCACCGCCGCACGCATGTCGCCGTTGGCGTTCTCGGCGATGTGCTCCAGCGCCTTCTCCGCCACTTCGATGCCTTGGTCCGCGGCGATGCGCCGCAGCACCGTCTTCATTGTGTTCGCGTTGATCTTGCTAAAGGCGATCGCCTTGGCCGACTTGATTGCCGAACTGCGCCGGCTCAGGGCATACAGGTCGTTGACGATCAGGATGACCGGCTGTTTCGTGGTCTGGATAAGCTCCGCGATCGCCGGAATTCCCCCATGGTCCTCCCGGCCGAAAACGTTGTCCGCCTCATCCAGGATAATGAGCTTATGTCTTCCGTCCTTGGTCGAAAGGAACTCCCCGGTGTCACTGAAGGTCTCGCCTACAGCACCCCTAATGGCGATCTTCTGTATAGAATCGGCATTGCGGTGGTCGGAAGCGTTCATCTCCACCACCCCCCAGCCCATGTCCCGTGCCAGTGCCAGTGCCGTGCTGGTCTTGCCGATGCCGGGGGATCCCTTGAGCACAACCGCCTTGTCGGTCGGATTGCCTTGTTCCCAAGACAATGCCCAGTCCCTCAGCTCCTTGACCGCCTTGGGATTACCCACAACATCCTTCAGGCTCTTCGGTCGGTAGAGCTCGGTCCAATCGTCACCCATGGCGCCCCTAGCTATGTGGAAAACGGATTTATAATTGAGCATGGGGACCTTGAAGATGATGAAAAATAGGGAAAAGGGTTAAGGGGGTTCGGCCGGCTTTCCGGCCGTTGCAGGTTCACTGCTTCCACTTGTTCTTGGGCTTCACCCTGCGCATCACCAGGATGACCGCGACCGCGATCACCACGACGCCGATGACGCCTGCTATGATGAGCAGCATCAGCGAGTTGTCGGCCGGAGCTGGAGAGCTGTACGGGTTTATGGAGAACTCGTGCGAGGCAACAGATGCGCCCTCGGAGTTCACCGCGACTACCGTATAGTACTCGGTGTTCGCATTGGTGACGGTGGTATCGTTGAACAGCAACGAAGTACCGCTGACCTCACCTATGCTCACCTCGGTGCCTGGCGATTCGCCACGGTACACAATGTACTTGGCCACGTCTGCGCCGCCGTTCGATGTCGGTGTCGCCCATGTTAGCCGGACAAAGTGATCTCCCCTGGTCCCGCCGACGTTCGACGGGCTGGTCGGAGACGTGATCGATATCGTGTAGAGCAGGTCCTTGTTGTCGACCCCGTAATAGATGACGTGATATCTGTCATACTTGTCGACCACGATCGATACGCTCGATCCAATGCTGGAGGTGTCGACATCCGAGCTCATCCATATTCCGCCGATCTTCTCCATCACCCTGAGGGTGTTGTTCGTCACACCGACCATCGAGACCGCTATCCTGGGACTGCCCTTTGAGTCCAGAACCACAGATGTGTCGGCAACCTGAACATTCGATAGGATGAGATCCTTGGCAGACCAGATCGAGCCGCTATAATATCTGTAGACCAATTCATTCGTTCCCTGGTCATAGTAGCTCACATGGATCTGGTTCGAGGAATCTATTAGCATAGATAGTCCAAGTCCGGCACCAGCATGCGGATCGATCACTGACGGCAACCATGTGCCTTCCTTGTTGGTGACCATTTTTAAGCCGTTATCGGTGCTGTATACGACAAAGACCTTGTTGTTTGAATCCAGCACTATCCCGATATTAGAGCCTGTGATGTGGTCGGCATCCATCGTGTTGATGCTGATTTTGCTGTCATTCGCATATTCGGCGATGAGGAGGTTTCGGGAGCTCTCGTCACGATAGGCAATGAACAATGTCCCATTCTTTCCCGCCACTATTGAGTTGACCAACCCAATTTCTCCCGAATCCACTGTATAGCTTACCCAGGCCCCATTGTCATTGGTCGAATACCTTAGCGTTTTCTGGCTTACGCTGTTGTTCTGATAGCTCATGTATACCTTGCCATTCGAGCTCAGGGCGATCGATGGCGAGATGGAGTGGTTTGCCACGAACTCGTCCTGCCATCCACCGTTCGCATTTGTCAAGTACATTAACTTGGGATTCGCGATGTCCGTGTTGTCTATGTATGCTATGTGGATATTCCCAGCGTTGTCGATTGCCATGACGCTTTGCGAGCCCACATCTCCCACTGCTTCCAACGTGGACAGAGCCCATTTCGAACCGCTCGACGTCACATACATCAAGTGGCTTGACGCGCTCATGTAGGCGATATGAACTTTGTTGTAGGAATCAAGGTCTATCGAAACTACCCCATTTGAGTAGATCGTGGGATCAACAACATATGTTGTCCATACGCCACCTTCATTATTGGCATACTTCAGTGTCGCATTGGCTTTATCATAATATGCAATGTGCATATCCAAGTTCGAGTCCATAACTATTGAAGCAAATGGTGCTCCGACCACTGTATCGACCGTTGTGGGCGTCGACCATGAACCGCTCACGCCTTGCACGCTTTTCAGCATCTGGTGTGTCTGATCATAATAGATGATCATCACAATGCCGGACGCATTGTTCATTGCCAACGCCGTAAATGGGGCAACGAGCCCTGTTCCGGAAACCTGCTCATTCGCCCAGTTGCCATTCACATTGCTGGCGAATCTCAGCTGAGAGTTCACGCTCTCATAGTAGCTGACGTAGCTTCTCGCAGCATTGTCGACTGCGATCGAGATACCTTGTCCAGATATACCCGTGCCGTCAACGATCACTGGTGAACTCCAAGAACCAGCGGTGTTGTCCGCATACATGACCTTCTGGCCGTTCGCATCTTGATAAGCGATATGAACGTGCCCGCTGACATCGACAGCTAGTGACACGTACTTGCCACCAGAATCTATCAACGTGGGCGAGGACCATGTGCCACCGTTATTATTAATGTAATACAGTTTGTTGTTCGCACTGTCATAATAGGCTAGATGGATTACTCCATTCCTATCAGATGCGATTGAGTTGAACATTCCGTTATTGGTGGTTCCAATCTGGGATGTCTTCCAAGATCCATCTGCGTTGGTCGCATACATTAGGACCGACAAACTTGAATCATAGTAACTCACGTGAACGAAGCCAGAAGGGTCCACCGTTTCGGAAAGCCACTGCTGGGTCGTACTCTTATTGTCAATCGTTCCCTTAAGCCAGGTAACATCTGGCAATTGGGCTCCTGTTAGTGCTTGTGCCGGCGTGACCAGGACGAACCCGAATAAAATCGGGAGCATCAAAACTGCCACTGCGGCTGCTATCTTTGCCTTCATGTTCGTATCCCATCCCCCTTCGCACCTGAGGTGCAGATTAGGGCAATAAATCACATTATGGATATTTATATTGTGGCTCAACATGAGGACGGGTTCGAGATTGAAGAGCGATAGTTCGGGCCAGGATGTATAAGAATTCGTCTATGTGCGCTGAATCGAAAAACAATCCGTTTTGTCAAGTGAGAATGACTTTTTGTAATTTCCGCCGATATTCCTAGGCTTATCCTATTATCATCATTTTCTGCCGCGGTTACAGAGAATGCACCATCTTGTACTGCAAGTAGTGTAGAAATCTACCTATTTCTGTAAATGAAGGGGCAATGTGAATAGACCTCGTTTCAGTGGAGTGTTACTATGAAGCGAATGAATGTAATCTATGAAAGTATTGACCGATTGAAGGGGAAGACATGGATATCGCGGTAATAGGAGTTGGCGGGGTCGGAGGTTATTTTGGAGGCAAGCTTACCCAATTACTGAATGATGGAACGGACCTGAGGATATTCTTCATTGCCAGAAACCAGCACCTAGAAGAAATCAGGAGGACGGGCCTTCTATTAGACACAGATGACGGTGTATTGCGATGCAATCCGACGCTCGCGACAGATGATATCTCTGTTTTGCCGCCATTGGACCTGTGCCTCATTGCAGTAAAGAGTTACGATCTAGAGGACGTATTGACAGGCTAAAGACAAAAATTGCCGATTCCACCATGATACTACCTCTCATGAACGGGGTCGACATCTATGAGAGAATTAGGAAATCGATCAGTAATGGAATCGTTTTTCCTTGTTGTGTTTACGTGGGAACACGTATTGAAAAGCCTGGCAAGGTGACTCAGCGAGGAGGGGGCTGCACTATTCTATTCGGAAAAGATCCGAAACATGAAAATGTTCCAGCGATTCTCTTTGACGTCCTGACAAAGGCCAATATCAAATTTAGCCTATCAATTGACCCTTACGTCGAAATATGGGAGAAATTCGTTTTTATTTCTTCTTTCAGCTTGGTCGGAGCGAATTATGACAAGACAATCGGCGAAATAATGCAATCCGAGGAATTATCAAGCTATACCAAGAAGATCATGAATGAGATCGTCGATATCGCCCGTATAAAACAGATACCCTTATCCCCTTCAATAATTGATGATTCGCTTGCCAAAGCTAGAAGTTTTCCATTCGAAACGAGGACGTCGTTTCAAAGAGACTATGAGATCCGTAACAAACGGGATGAGCGTGATCTTATCGGTGGGGCGATAATTAGAATGGGAGGTCGGTTTCAAACGAATACTGACACAACTAAGATGATTTATGATTCTCTCCAAAGAAGAAAGCCAATCGTTTAAAGAAAGATCGTTTGAGCCTGTCCCAAAAATCGAAGATCGGCTTATTCGGTCGCTATGTCGATCAAGTCTTACGGATTAGCATTAATGAGATGGATTGGATGGACAGTTGATAGTAGCCGTTATCAGAGTGGCGTCATCGAAGAATCTGGCTTTAGGCAAATTGCGTCGATCATTTCGGGTTTAGCAGACATATCTGTGATTTCCGATTCTATTTTAGGGCCTCCCAAATCCCGTATTTTATCAATAAGATGTCATCATCAGGGTCTAAATTTGATTTCTGAGGCAGGCTCCGCTGTTCTTTTTTTAATTCCATTTATACGATAATGGCTAAAGCCCCCCTTAGCCCGTGGTAAGAAGGGGTATAGTGTTTTTAAGGTCCAGTTCAAGATCGATGCAGAACTCCACTGGAGTTTCAATGGGGAGTAGAATTCCAAGTTCAGCCAAATATCAGTAGGCTTGAATTAACGGAAAACTGTCGATAATATCACTCAACTGTTCGTTGGGATATTTCGTATATCACATGATTGTAGGCGTATTTTCCTTTACTATCTTCACCGGTGACGATCTCATGGATAATATCGAGCAATCCCGACCGTTTTACATTCGTGCAGATCTCACATATCACCGATTGGACGTTCATTCCATTCATTATCTTCATGGCTCCTCGTTCAAACATGTATTTCAGATCTGGATACTGTTTCGTTTCCGTGACCTGATTGCAAAAACTGCGTTTTTTGCTCCTGTAGCTACTGACCGCCGAATCTGTTACACCGTAAAGTCTGGCAACGTCAGCTTGGCTTAGATGGTGGTGATCGATCAATTCATCTGCTAAACCTCTCCTGATCATAGGGAGAACGTACCAAACGACAAGTTCACAAGGTGTCTTCATGCTATACCCATTGGGGTCCTTAACGGTGTTTAGAACTGTCTTTCAATCTATTTAGAGATTAGTTTTATTTCAACGAGTATCGGGGAATTCCCCCAAGACCGAAACGAGTAGAAGAATCAACCATTACGAGAATCGTTATGCCTTAGGGGAAAACGGTACGAACATATATGGCACTTATACATGTTAATAGGTCCTAGAGAGTGCTGTAACATGGAGACACTAGACTGCAGGGGTATGGAATGTCCACTTCCGTTAGTGGAGCTTACAAAGAAGATCAAGAAGATGAAGGTCGGGGAGGAAATAGAGATGATCTCGAACGAGCCCCAATCAAAACTGGACGTGACGGCATGGTGTAAAAGGACTGGTAACCAATTGACCAGTATCCGAGAAGAAGAGGGGCACTATTATTTTCACATTACTAAGGTCCGCTAGAAGAATCCTCATCCATAAGCTCATCCAGAACATCCTTCTCGTTCGTCTCAAAAAGCCAAATGCTGTCTTGTATCCCGGTACATTCAACCAGCGTTTTCACTTTCGCCAGACCGAGATAAATGCCGACGATCGATCCGCACCTCGTTTCATGACGTAGGTTGTAGTTTTCGGCAAACTCGATAGACTTGCGTTTGCATTCCTTATTACCTTCTACCCCTGTATCGATGAACAAGCATCTGGAGTAATTCCCGAAAAGCATTTTCAGGATGAAGTCGGTGTCGCATTCCTCATTGTCGTGCTTGTCAAGGTTCAAGGTCTTAGTAAGGTATTCTTCGTGCCTGTCAGCTATTGCTGGGATTGCGAACCAAGTTCCGGCGCATTTCTTGAGCTCTTTAGCATATTCTTCTGGAGGCAATAGAATGTCCACACAGTCGTCGCCCTCTAGTAGGACTGCCGGTAAGGACAAGTGTTTTTCGATGTTCTTCAGCCCCTTGCACATCCCATAGCCAAGGAGAACAGCGTCGACTTTGCCTTCCAAGGCCTTCACTTTGTCCTCGATGGTTGACTTCAATGTCTTCGGGTCAGCATGCAAAGAGAAATCGAGATACTCCACGTGGACGATGTCAGGATCGTCTGTAACCAGCAATTCGAATTCCTTCCGGAGCATGTCGCACGCGATAACACCGATCCTCAACTCAACACCCCTGTCTTGTTTGTGATCCACTAAGCCTTGATCAATGGAAGCAGCTTGTTCTTCGGGAATACTCGTATGTTCGCCCTTCCCCCCATGTCCTTGATCCTATTCTCCAGATCATTCTTGACCTCTTCGGGCACATAGACCACTACACAATATCCCTCGTCTACGAGTGCATTGTACATCTCGACAGCATCTGGCCTTTTCCAGCTGGTCATCGATTCAATGATGTCAAATCCTGTCAGGCTGAAGTCATACTCAGCATAGAGGATGATCGCCCATTGACCGTATGGACTATCGGATAAGACATAGTCTAGTGAGATGTCCCGATGCTTTTTTCGGAGGTAGTCAACCCTTCTCTCCGCCAAGTCTCGGATATCATCATCAGTCGTCATCGAAGGCTCACCGGACTAATTACCACCGTGTCAATATATAACAGGGTTTCGTTTTTTTACCATATTCACGTTGCATTCTATAGATTGTTAAGACAAAACGGAATTTTCAAGCGATAGTTATCGATTGAATACGAAGCATGGTATTCTGAATAAGAAAAATTAATATACGAGAAAACGAGACCCACGAGCCTTGATTTATTTAACAATAGTTAGACTGGCCATCAGGATAAGAAGGTTACAAGACAAACTATCTAAGGCATGATAATCGAAAGTGGATCTATACCAAGTATGACCTGTTGAGTGATAATGTCTTCACCTTCATTCCCAGTAACAGTAACCTGGAAACCCGGTCAATTCCAAGTCTCACATGGCAAACCCTTATCATGGCTTCAATGGATTATCACCCCAGGTGCAATAATGGTCAGAATGGAGGACGTCATGGGGAAGGAGGTCATCTCCTCGGATGCGATTATCGTCGGAGCAGTGGAAGGTGTCAGCATTGACCCGGAACACTGGCGTGTACCGGCGTTGCGCGTCACCGTGACCAAAGGCCTGGAAATGGCCTTGGACAAGAAGAAGAAAAAGATCGGATCGTCGCGCGCTTTCATCAACACCGGCGCGGTCAACAGCGTCACCGACACTGTCACTCTCGGAATACCAATGACGGATCTGAAGGGAGCGCTGGTCGGAGAGAACCTATGGCCCCTGAACTTCGGCAACCTGACGGGGATGAGGGTCATCTGCAAGAAGGGCCGCCAGATCGGCTATGTGGACAATCTCGTCTTCGACCCCAAGGACAACTGGAAGATCAACTACGTCGACGTCAAGCTGGACAAGTCTACCAAGGATGACCTGAACATCAAAAAGAGGATGATGTCAAACTCGTCCGGGATAATAATCCGGACCGGCGATATCAGGACCATCGGGGACATGGTCATGCTGAACATCGACATCGAAGAGCTGAAGCAGTGGCTGGAGAACCGGCCGGCCTCGCTGAAGTGAAGACGGAGCGGAACTGCCCTGATCGAGACGGTGGAGCTTACCCGTAAGTTCGACAATACGGTCGCGGTCGAGGACCTGACGATCACCATCAATGACGGTGAGGTCTTCGGTTTCCTTGGCCCGAACGGTGCGGGAAAGACCACCACCATCAGAATGCTCTGTTGCCTCATCGAGCCCACCTCCGGCCAGGCGTTCGTGGACGGCATGGATGTTCACGACAAGGAGTCGCGCATCAAGATCCGGCAGAACATCGGGCTCCTCCCGGAGAACCCCGGACTGTACGAATCGTTGTCCGCCTACCAGAATCTGGACTTCTTTGCCCGGATGTATGGCGTCCAAGCCGACAAGCGCTCATCCCGGATCACCGAACTCCTACAGGCCCTGGACATCCTGGACCGCAAGGATGATGCGGTGGGGTCGTTCTCCAAGGGGATGAAGCAGAAGATCGCCATCGCCCGGGCCCTGGTCCATGACCCGAAATACCTGTTCCTGGACGAGCCCACGTCTGGCCTCGACCCGGTGTCGTCCATCACAGTTCGCAACTATCTGATGGAGCTGAAGCGGGAAGGCCGTACGATCTTCATCAACACCCATCACCTGGACGAAGCGCAGAAGCTGTGCGACAAGATCGGTATCCTCAAGACCCGTCTGCTGGCAAAGGGTTCGCCCGAGCAGCTGGCCAACGAGTTCTTCGGCAAGACCACCATGATCGAGCTCAGTGAAGTGTTTCCGGACACGCTCCGTGTGGTGCAGAATTCCAAGGGTGTCAAGGCGTTCCGCCAGGACGGGAACAAGCTCTTCCTCACCATCGATGACCCAACGACGGACAACCCGGCCATTGTCTCCGAGCTGGTAAGGTCCGGTGCCCAGGTGATCCATGTGGAAGAAGTGAAGAAGGGGCTCGAGGACGTCTACCTTCGCATCGTCGGAGGCAACGGCCAATGATCCGCTTCGAGAAGATGTGGGCCATTGCCAGGAAGGAGTTCTCCGAGTTCCGGCGCAACCGGTACGTGCTCATGACCTTGGTGATGATGCCATTGATCATGACCATCGTCCTGCCAGTGGCCTATCTGGTGCCGGTGACCGCACTGTCGACCGAGAACTCCAAACCGGTGCAATTGACCTTCGATATCCAAAATACCTACGAAGGGATGAACTTCAGCAACGCTTACTTCACCAACGCCTCGTTCAAGAACTGCGAGCTCACGAATGTCATACTGGACGGGTGCCAGGTCAGCGGCGGTTACCTTAATTATTCTTTGGTCCGGTCATCCCAGGTCAACGATTCCTGGATGCAAGCGACGACCGTCTACTTCTCCAACTTGAACAACGATACACGCATAGACGTGGTCCTGGTGTCCAGCGTGGTCATCGGCGGCCAATCTGACACGGTCGGAACATTGCTTCTCCTGATCTCCGTGCTGATGCTCATGTTCATGGTGATACCGGCGGTCCTGCCGACGATCATCGCCTCTTACACCCTGGTCGGGGAGAAGGTGAATAAAAGTCTGGAACCATTGCTGGCCACGCCCACCACCGACCTGGAATTGCTGGGCGGCAAATCGCTCAGCATCTTCATCCCTACGATGCTCGCGGCTTGGCTTTCCTTTATTCCATTCGTTATCCTGGTCGACGTCATCACCAAGCCGGTCCTGGGCTATTTCATCCTGCCAAACCTGCTATGGATAATGGCGGTGTTCGTCATGTCCCCGTTGATAGCGATACTCAGCATATTGGCGAACGTCATCGTCTCGTCTCGCGTCTCCGATGTCAGGAGCGCGCAGCAACTCGGTTCACTGGTCGTTCTCCCGGTCATCCTTTTCTTCATAATCATATTGACGCAATCTGCCACCACTAGCGTCATGCTGATGGGACTGTTCTCAGTGCTGCTCGTCGGCATCGACGCCCTGATGCTTTATCTGGCCCTGCAGGTCTTCCGCCGCGAGGAAATATTGATACGGTGGAAGTGATAAACCATACTCTGTAGGGCGATCGCATGAACATGGAATCTGCGGAATGGATGGCTCGGGCGGAGCGTGAGTACGACGCCGCTCTGGACATGTACAAGATGGACTACCACCGGTTTGCCCTGATGCATGCCCAGCTGAGCCTGGTCTACGCGTTGAGGGCAGTGGCAATCGACAAGGGCCTGAGCCCGCATGAGACCATCGACCTGACCGGGATAGCCCTACTGATCGAATCGCCCGAGGAGATATCCCAGATCATCGAGGAGATCAAGAGGGAATGCGCGTTGATCGTCAAGGGTCAGTACTGGCAGGATCCGGACCGGGAGAAGGTCAGGATATTGCTCGACAGGGCCGGAGAGGTCCTGGAATGGGCGGAGAACGTGTTCGACAACAGCTGTTGGTCGGAAAAAGAGTGACTGGAAAAAGTTAGGAAAGATGTTTTGAAAAGTACGTTCACTCTTCCTTCCACTTGGAGAGATACGCTCCCAGCACCATGAACACAACGGCGATGACAGTGATCACCGCCAGGTTGCCCAGCGCGGAGTTGCTGTTGGAGTATACCATGGTGTCCCTCAGGCCGTTGTTCAGGTACGTCAGAGGCAGAACCTTCGAGAACGCCTGGAGGTAGCTGGGCATCTGTTCCAGCGGGAAGAACGTCCCGGAAAGGAACATCATCGGGAAGGTTACCGCCGAAGCGGCCGCGTTCGCCGTCTCCTCGTCCTTGGCGAAGCGGGAGAGCAGCATTCCCAGCCCAGTGAACATCGCCGCCCCGACCATGATCAGCGCGATCGCCTCGATCGTCAGCGTCATGTGCACGTTGAATGCCAGTATGCCAACGATCATGATCGCCGCCACGGACATGAAGCAGACCACGATATACCACAGGACGTGGGACAGCAGCCACTCCATGCGGGTCATGGGAGTCGTCGCCAGCTTCCGGAATATGCCGGTGGAGCGGAACCGGGACTGGACCCCTTGCATATAAAGCGTGCAGGTGGTCATGATGGTCATGCCCATGATGCCCGGAAGGAAGAAGTCGATGTAGCTCAGCCCCTTCTGGTTGATCTCGCCGGAAGCGACCGACATCACCCTGGTGCCGTTGGCCAGATGCAGGTTGGTTGCATCGGCCAGGGACGAGACGATGCTCTGGACGACCCGCGCCGACCCGGACGTCGGATCGACCCGGAGCAGCACTTGGCCGGTCGCGCCCGGGATGGGCGCCAGGCTGAAATTGGCCGGGATGACCAGAACGTTACTAACGGAATTGTTCTTGATGTACTGGTCCAGGTCCTGATGGGTCGAGACATTGACCACCGTGACGACACCGCTGCTCTGTAGCGGCATGATCACCTGCTGGTATCCGGTGGAGTTCTGGCCGTCGAAGGCAGCGGTGTTGTCCTGTACATAAATGGTGTAATTGGAAGGGGCGCCGCTGTTGGCGAATATGGCCCCGAATATGAATATCAGGAACACCGGGAATGCCAGCGTCCAGAAGACCCCGCCCTTGTTCCTGAAGAACATCTTGGCTGTGGCCACGAAATCGATGATGACGCGATTCTTCACGATTCCACCTCCTCGCTGATCTTCCGTCCGGTGAGCTTGAGGAACACATCCTCCAGCGTCGAGCGTTTCAGAAGGATCTCGTCATAGCCGGAACCGGAATCCGAAAGGGTCTTGACGATCTTGGGCAGGACGGTCTTGTCCTCCACGTGGATCCACAGGTCCCCATTCTTGGACTCGAAGATCATCCCGGCCTGGGTGAGCGAATCCCTTGCTATCGCCGAGGCGCCTTTTATTATGCAGAGTGAGCCGATCCCGTGCTCTTCGATGATCTTTTTCGGTGTTCCAAAGGCTATGAACTTGCCCGAGTTCATGATCGCCACCCGGTCGGAGAGGACCTCCGCCTCCTCCATGTAGTGGGTCGTGAGAATGACCGTCTTGTTCCTGGACTTCAGGTTCCTGATGACGTCCCACACCTCTCGTCGGGCCTTAGGGTCAAGCCCGGTCGTCGGCTCGTCCAGGAAGATGATGTCAGGGTCATTGGCCATGGATATGGCGACGCCGACGCGCTGCTTCAGTCCCCCGGACAGGTTCTTGAACATCTCGTTGCGCTTCTCTTCCAGGTTGACCGCCTTGATGAGGTCGTCGGTGGGAAGGCTCTTGTCGTACAGCCCGGCGAAATAGTCGATGCTCTCCTTGACGGTGAGCAGATCGTAGGAATGGAAATCCTGGGGGAGCACTCCGATCCTCCGCTTGATGTCCTTCTGCTGATCATTGATGTCGTGCCCCAGTACCTTGACCGAACCGGACGTGGGTTGGCGCAGGCACTCCATGATCTCCACGGTGGTGGTCTTCCCGGCCCCGTTGGGCCCCAGAATGGAGAAGACCTCTCCAGAGTGCACTTCGAAACTGATGTCATTCACGGCCGTTAGGTCGCCGTATTGCTTGACCAGGTCCTTGACCTCGATCACGTTCTCGGACATGTATACCCCTATCATCCCCGATATGTATTGGCTCTTAATATCTATTGTGAAGGATTGAAATTGCGTGACATGACATGGCTCGTCTATCGAAAGACGACAATCATGAGAATGTCGCAATTACACACCAGCATCATTTCCGAACACCTCGGCTACGGCCCGACCCCACAACTCTCAATGCGAATATTGACAAGATCTGATCAGGCGTTCGTTGAAGAGATTCTCCCACTGGACCGCTGCCTGCCTATGTCATATCATGCAGGCCTATTCATATCCCTGATCTCGATCGGTGGTACGGTCATGACGAACTTAGCTCCATGCCCAGGCATGCCCGCTTCTTCAAGGGAGATGCCGGTGATCGAGACTATCTCACGACTCAGGAATAATCCCAGACCATGGTCTTTCCCGAACCCCCGGGTGAATAGTCTTTCCTTCATATCCGCTTCGACCCCTATTCCGTCATCTTCGCAAACAATGGAATGGACGCCCTCTTTTTCCGTGACATAGAAACGGACGGTAGTGACCTTTTCACCATGCCGAATAGCATTGTCTATCAGGTTGGCAAACACCTTCAAAATAAGTGGATCGGCGAAAACCTCGAACCCTGATGGACATTCGTTCAATACCTTGGCCTGTCCGAGCTGGACATCTCTCGCGGCTGTCGCCACCAAGGTCCTTACCTCATGCCAATTGGGTTTGTGAACTCCAATATCCTCATATGTCTTGGTGAATTCGACAGTGGCAGAAATCCGTTTAGCGGCACCTTTCACCTGTAAGAGATAGGTATTCGACGATGTATCCGGTATATTCTGCCCCAGCAGTTCGAGGTTTCCCAGCAAAACCATAAGTTGATTGTTGATGTCATGCCGAGTGATGCTGGACAATAGATTGAGCTTCTTTTTCACTTCTTGTAATGCCATGTCCAAGCGTTTCCGTTCCGTTATGTTACTGGCTATTATCGAAGAACCGATAATGATACCCTGATCGTTGCGGACGGCGGATACGGTCAAGGAAACATCGATCTCGCTACCGTTCTTCCTCAAGTGCGTCGTCTCGAAATGGGTCACAATTTCCCCTTGTGAGATCCTGGTAAGGATCTTCTCCAAATCATCTCTGGAATTTGGAGAGGCCAGCAACAGGATCGATCTTCCTAGGATCTCTTCCTGGGTATAACCATAGATCCCTTCTGCTCCTTTGTTCCAGCTGGTCATTGTTCCATTCAAATCCTTCCCGATGACTGCATCGGCGGTAGAATCAACGATATTTGCCAATTCCTTAATCTTCGCGTCCCTCAATTGGCGTTCACTGATATCCCTTATATTGCATTGAACGATCTTGGTGCCATCGACCTCATAGACGTTGCTAATGAACTCCACCGGTACGACAGCCCCATTTTTCCTTCTCAGAGGAATGTCCTCGTATCGAATGTAACCCACCGATCTTAACTGGGAGAATGCCTCATCTGCCAAAACCTTGTCCGTCACGAATCCCAGTTCCCAAAGGCTCTTCCCCGTGACTTCATTCTGCACATATCCAGTTATGTCCAATATGAACTTGTTCGCGTCGATGATCTTCTCGGACGCATAGTCCAGGATCAATATGCCATCCTGCGCGGTCTCGAACAATCTACGATATCTCAGCTCGGACGTCTCCAACTTGCGCCTGCCCTCGACCCTCTCTTTTGTGTCTCTGATGTTGCATTGAACGATCTTTGTCCCCTTGACCATGTAGACATTACTGACGAACTCCACCGGTATGGACTCCCCATTCTTCCTTCTGAGCGGGATATCCGCATACCTAATGTATCCTGCCGTTCCTAATTGGCAAAATGCCTCATCTGCCAAAACCTTGTCCGTCACGAATCCCAGTTCCCAAAGGCTCTTGCCCAATGTTTCGTTTAGTGAGTATCCAGTCAAATCCAAAATGAACTTGTTCGCATCTATTATGATTTCCTTTTCAAAATCAAGGATCAGGATCCCATCCTGAGCTGTCTCGAACAATCTGCGATATCTTTCTTCGGATGCCTTCAGTTCTTCCGCTTTTTTTTGCTTTTCTGTATTGTCTCTGATGATGATACTGATCCTCGCGTTGTTATCTGGACCGATAAAGAATCCCAAGTTGGAGTCGCCGATGAAGACCGACCCGTCCTTTTTCATGAAGTTGAAAATAGAATTGATCATGCCAGTCCTTTTCCCCATGCGAAGTGCTTCCTTCCACTTCCCTTTCTCGATCACCATTTCTTCGATGTTGACCAATTTCAGTTCATGTTCCGTCATTCCAAATAGCTGACAGGATGAGGGATTGGCAGAGATGATGTCTCCATCGATTGTTGAAAGGATCACCGCGTCGACGCTGTTCTGAAAGAGGGAACGATAGCGTTCCTCGCTGATCAATAACGTCAATTCGCCCTCCTTTTTTGAATGGGCCTGCTTTATCATGTTAGCAAGGTCGGCGAATTGGGACTTGATCTCTCCTCCTTTTTGGAGGTAAAAATCTGCCCCATTATTGAGCGCCTCTATCACTATTTCCTCCCTTCCCCGACCGGTGAAGAGGATGAAGGGAATCTTGTCCCCGGTCTCCCTGATCTCCTTCAAGAACTGAATTCCATCCTTACCAGGCATCTGATAGTCCGAAACAATGATATCATAATCATATAGACCGATCAATTCCAAAGCGTGAGCGGCCGAGGATGCGGTCGCGACAGAAATGCTCCTATCTGCTTCCAGAAGATGTTTGGATACCTCTAAGAGATCTGGCTCATCATCGACCAGCAATACTCTGATGGCGGACATTCGACAACTCCCCCAACTTCTGTGGTAGTGTGAAATATAAATAATCGGTCATCGAGTTTCAAAAATAGAAATAGTAACGAACTCACTTTCTTCTTTGATGGCCAATGTCTAATCCAGAAATGAGGTCTGATTCCGCTCTCCTGGTTATTGAGCAGGAACCTCTCGTTATCCGATTATCCATCATGATAATCTCAGGCAAAGTCACATTAAGAATGGTTCGAATCTCAACGGTATAATGCAGAAGCCATCGAAACCCCCGGGAGGTGAGCTATGCTATCCAAAGGAATTGTGATTCCTCTTTCCTTTGCCAGCCTTCCGGTCATTTCGATCACCTTCTTCGATAAGAAGAAGCGGTCCAGGAGACGCGAGGAAGAGGATGAGGTAGACGTACCTCCGGACGGTCTCTCCCTCGAGGACCTGGAGAACTTGGACCTGGACGAGCTCGAATCACACAGTTCCAAATTGTCCGGCAACGATCCTTCATACGACGAACCCGGAGTGATCACTGTTCTGCCGGGCTGGTCATTCATACCCAGCATCACCATCGCATTGCCCAGGAAAGGCAAGCACGCTGAGCCGTCCTTCGATTCGGCGGAGGATGCGGAGATCATCGAGGGGATCCGGAAAGCTCCTTTGCCGGACACACTTTTCTCGCAGGCCAGGGAATATGACCGCCCGCCGAAGGACCGGGACGTGGCCGAGTTCGATCCCGAGACCGATGCCATCATCCGGCCCGACGCCGATACCGAGAGCATTGTAATGCCGATGGCCGTTCCCCCTCCGGCGAAGGTCAACGAGGCCAAGGGACCGGAACCGGTCTGCACCGCTGAATCCCAGGTCATTTCTGATATGGACCTGGACCTTGACCTGGACGAGCCGATGCCCGTAGCACTCGAACCGGAGGTCGATCTCCTGCCGGAAGACCATCTCATCATACCGGAAAAGCCCGGACCGGACCGCAATCTGGTCGTGCCCGTCACCATGGACCGCGACGATCTGGACCTGATGCTCGGAGGAGGGCTGCCGCGCAGTTCAATCGTATTGATCGAGGGAAAGAAAGGTTCTGGCGTGGAGCACTTCGTGCAACGCCTCACCTATGGGTTCCTGCAGAACGAGGTTGGCGTCACATATATATCCACGGAGAACGCCACCAGCGATTTCATCAAACAGATGTACGGCTCCGGGTTCCTGATGGCGAATCACCTGCTCGGCAAGAAGATACTGTACATCCCGATCGATTCGTTGATACGAAAGGACCGGGCCATGGCCGGCTATATCGACCGGCTGATCCGTTCGCCCCAATTGCTCAACGAGGTGATGATCATCGACCGGTTGTCCACCATGACGGAGAACGACCTGGACGAGAACGGTCATCTGAAATTGCTGTCCTATCTGAAGGGAGCGGTCACCAAGGACCGCATTGTCATCCTGGTCACCGACGAGAAGCAGAACGGGATCGATACCATCAGGGAAGAGGCCCGAGCGAGGATGAGCATGGCCGTGACCGAGAAGGGCAACGAGACGTTGCACACGGTCCAGGTGCTCAAGTACCCGGACGCGGTCCCGGAGGCCAAACAGGAAATCCGTTTCAAGATAGAACCGGGTCTGGGAATGGTCATCCAGTAGTTCTTTCCCGGTGTTCCATTTTTTGATAACTGGCTGAGAACGTCTTTATAAACAGGTGCCGCTCGAAAGCTGATCATTCTTGAGGGCTGAGATCGATGCGTGAGACCCGGTCGCGATATAATTCCGCCTGCATACTGGTAGCTTTGCTGCTCCTAGTGCCATTGTTCTCGGTAAACGTCGCCGCCGCATCGGTGCCGGATCCCCCGACCAATGTGACCGCCGACGGCGGCAATGCCAAGATCACCCTCAACTGGACCGCCCCGGTCAATAACGGCGGAGCGGCCATCGACGGGTACCTGGTCTATAAGGGCAGCTCACCCCTTGCAATGACCTTCTACAGAAATGTCTTACCGACCATCCCCCTCACCTTCCAGGATACTACGGTCATCAACGGTCAGACATATTACTACAATATCACTGCCCACAATTCGATGGGACAGAGCACCTATTCCTCCACCGTTTCCGCGATGCCTCTCAACGTCCCTTCCGCACCGACCGCCGCCACGGCAACCCCGGCCATTGGGCATATGACCCTGAACTGGAACCCTCCATACAACGAGGGCGGTTCGCCGGTCACCAACTACCGCATCTACCGCGGAACCTCGGCATCCCTTCTCCTCTTCCTCAAGGACTCGGCCCAGACCTTTTCGACCGACTCCGGCCTGAGCAACGGACAGACCTATTATTACCAGATCTCGGCCGTCAACGCCGTCGGCGAAGGTCTGAAGTGTGCCGTGTTCTCCGGAACGCTGGCATCCCCGCCGGGACCGCTGCTTGACCTGCAGGCAGTGGCCTCCGATTCCAAGGTCACGTTGACCTGGACCGCACCTTCCGATAACGGCGGTTCGTCCATTACCGGTTATGTCGTCTACCGTTCCATCCTCGCCGGTCACGAGACCGTGCTGCAACCGGTCACCGCCACCACCTACCAGGACCTCAACCTGGTGAATGGTGTCACCTACTACTACCGTGTCTCGGCGGTCAACGCCGTCGGCGAAGGGCAGCTCTCCGCCGAGGTGGCATCCACTCCGGCAGCCGTACTCGGGCCTCCGACATCGATAACCGCCACGCCATCCGATTCCGCCATCTCCCTGAGCTGGACCGCCCCGGCCGATACCGGCGGTTCGTCCGTCTCCTCTTACAAGATCTACCGCGGCACATCAGCGACCACGCTGCTGTTCCTGGTCTCCGTTACCCAGACCAGCTACCAGGACACCGGCCTTACCAATGGGCAGGCGTACTTCTACAAGATCAGCTCGGTCAATACCGTCGGCGAAGGACTCCAGTCCGGAGCCGTCAGTGCCACCCCTTTCTCCACACCGACTGTCCCGCTCTCTTTGAGCGCAATGGGTGGCAACAGCGGAGTATCGCTGGGATGGGCGGCCCCGTTCAGCAACGGAGGCGCATCCATATCGCGCTACCACATCTATTGGTCCGAATCGGCGACAGGACCGTGGACCATGATCGACACGCTCAGCGCCGGACTCGTCTACGCACACACCGGCCTGACGAACGGCCATACCTACTATTACCAGGTGGCCGCAGTGAACGCTGCCGGGGAAGGACCCAGGACGGCAACGGCATCGGCCACGCCCCGCACGGTCCCATCTGCGCCGGCGATATCGTCCGCGACCGGAGGGGTGGGAAACGTCACCCTGATCTGGACCTCACCAGCATCGGATGGCGGCGCATCATTGATCAAATACTCCGTATACCGCGGCGCCTCCAGCGGGTCGGAGACGTTCCTACGGGATGTCGGTTTGACCTTGGGCGTCGTGGACAGCTCAGTCTCGGCCGGCGTGACATACTACTACCGGATCACCGCCTGGAATTCCCAGGGGGAGAGCCTTAGGTCGAATGAGGCCAGTGCCACCACGTTCGGTCTGCCCACAGCGCCCACTTCGCTGACCGGTTCGGCCGCAGATTCATCCATTTCCTTGCAGTGGGGGGCACCTAGCTCGGACGGCGGTTCCGCCATATCCGCGTACCGGGTATTCTTCGGCTTCGGGTCCGGCAACTACTTCGGCAACCAGACCGTTTCATCCAACTCATTCCTCCAGTCATCGCTGACGAACGGGGTACGTTACTATTACGCCGTGTCGGCGATCAACGCGGTCGGCGAGGGCCCGCTCTCGTCCGAGTGGTCGAACGTGCCGATGACCAATCCGTCGGCCCCGCAGTCGCTATTGGCCTTGGGTGGCGTCAGGCAGATATCGCTTTCATGGATGCCTCCGCTGGTCAACGGCGGGTCGAACGTCACCGGTTACAAGCTGTACCGCGGACCGACAGCCACGAGCCAGTCGCTCATAGCCGTCCTCGGTCCGGAGCTCTTGTTCATGGACACCGGGCTCTCGAACGGCACGACCTATCACTATTCCGTCACGGCCATCAATTCCAGGGGCGAGAGCCTTCACAGCTTCGACGCTTGGGCACGGACGAACTCCGTCCCCACCGTCCCCATCGGATTCTCGGTCATCGCCGGCGACTCCCGGGCATCGCTGGACTGGTCTGCTCCGACCGACAGCGGCGGTTCGGCGGTCAGTTCCTACAACGTCTATCGATCGACCACCCTGGGCGGGTATGTGCTCATCGGCAACACGGCCTCGTTGACCTATTCAGACCCGGGCCTTTCGAACGGCCAGCGGTACTACTACTCTGTGGCGGCGGTCAACGCCGTCGGAGAGGGGACCCGCACGAACCAGATACCCATCGTACCGGCCACGTCACCGGCAGAACCGACCCATCTGGTTGCGGATCCGGGCGTGAAAGGCATATCGCTATCATGGACCGCCCCGTCAACGAACGGAGGCTCACCGATCCTCGGTTACCACATCCTCCGCGGGAGCGCCCCCGGCTCAGAATCCCAATACGTTGACGCAGGCACCATTTCGTTCACCGACGCACCGCTGAACGATGGTGAGACACACTACTACAAAGTGGTGGCGTACAACGCCGTTAACGACGGGCCGGTCTCGAACGAGGCATCAGCGACGTCGTTCTCGCTCCCGAGCGCCCCCTCCTTCCTTCACGCGACCGTATCGGACCGGTCGGTCTCGCTCCTTTGGTCCGAACCGGTGACCAACGGAGGGACGCCGCTGCTGTACTATACGATATATCGGGGAGACTCGTCCGGAGCGCTGTCCGCCCTCACTTCGATATCATCATTGTCCTATGACGATCCAGGACTGACCAACGGACACCTCTATTATTATGCCGTGTCGGCCACCAACGCCGTCGGCGAAGGCCCATCGACCACTCCGATAACGGCGATGCCATCCAGGACACCTTCCGTGCCGATGCACCTGACCTCCGTCGGCGGGATCCGGCAGGTCGTCCTGAGTTGGTCACAGCCATCGGACAATGGGGGGGCTGGCATATCCTCGTACAGACTATACCGCTCAGAGACCGAGAACGGATCGTATGAACTGGTATTATCCCTAGGGTCCACGTCATACACCGACACCCAGTTGGAGAACGGCGTTCAGTACTTCTACCGCGTCACCGCCTTGAACTCTGCCGGGGAAGGCCCGTACGCAGGAACGAACTCGACCACATTCCCCCTTCCAGAACCGACCGTCCTGAAGGCAGACGCAAGCGGACTTGACGTGCATCTCTCCTGGGCCGCTTCCTCAAGCGCCACGGCGTACCGCCTATACCGCGGGGACGCTTCCGGCGAGGAAACCTACCTCCGGTCGGTGCTTACCACCTCATACGTTGACGGACCGTTCGCTTCCGGGCGCACGTTGTATTACTTCGTAACAGCGGTTAACGTCACCGGGGAAAGCACGCCGTCGAACGAAGCGAACACCACGATCGTGACCCTGCCGTCTGC
>JBEKDM010000009.1:0-35028 GCA_050014375.1 Methanomassiliicoccales archaeon
CATCCACCTTTCCTTCGAGTGAATTCACCTTTTCGATGACCCTTTTCTTCAATTTCTCAGGGTTGTCGTGAAGTTCGAATTCGAGATACTCCTTATAGACAACATCTGGGTCATCCTTGGTCATTGATTCGAGAGCTCTTTCAAAGGTACCGCACGCAATAATTCCGATTTTCATTTATGTCACTTCACCAACTCAATATTGAGGTGTTTTGTTTTATAGATTTAGGTAATTATTTTATACCTATAAAACCCGTTATCGATTATGCGTAAGGATGTGATTGAAGAACGGATAGTTCAGATCGAGAAGGATATTCGAACACTGAATACCGAACATCGTGAAGGTGTTGAAAACATCCTCACAGAAATGCGCACATTTCAAAATTTCATCATAGAAGAGAAAATAGATTCAGTGCATAAGCAACTTGTAAAAGACTACGAGAAAATGTTGATAGAACTAATGCTTCAGTATGCGGAGCACAATTTGGATAAACGTTGCCAAGACCCATGCATCAAGAACAAACGCAAAGGATGTCTACAATTCCTTCTCTCCAAGCTACGTGATGGGGCTATAGTCCCAGATGATCTAAAAGGCATGACAGATAGCGATCCAGTAGTCGTGCAGAATGATGACTTCCTATCCAAATATCCATCCTTCTCTGAACCCCCATGCAATGACTGCTATGATAAATATCTAGACGAAAAGGATCAACTAAGTAGATCGCTTAAAAACTATGCAGACTATAAACAAACCAATCTGGTCAAAACAAACGGCCTGTTCCTTAGTGAGCTTCCTATTGAAGCTACAATTGCCTCGATCATTGAACCACTCTCGCATGAAAGCCGTTTTGAAATGCTCAAGGCATTGTCGACAGGAAGTATGACATTCAAAGAGCTCAGCGAGTTGACAAATTCAAAGGGTGGACACCTTATTTATCATATTACCAAGCTCGTTGATGCTGGATTAGTGATCAAAATTGATGCTGGTAAGAGGTATTCCATCACTGACCGGGGATTGAGCATGATGGTTTTTATTAAACAATTATGTTCCCAATGATCCTGATTTTGAATCTCTTTTATATGGCCCTATCTGGGACTTAAGAGATCGTCCATAGTGGTCCGAGGGTTCAATTCCCTCCCCTCTTGTATACATTTGACGATCTGTGATAAGAAGGTTGAAAGGGTTTTAACCTTTGAGTTGTTGAATATCACATTAAATTCCGACGAATAATCGGTGCATCTGGCATTATATCTTTGTTGAGTTCGGACAAACTCAAACAATCGTGAAAAAGGATGCCCCCCGATAAAAGGGTAGGCGATTAGGTTTTAAGACTGGCCCTGCATCAAGCCGTAGTAATTGAATTTATTTTTCACCATCTGGCTCAAGTGATGTGCGGTCTCGGCTGAGCCCACCACTCCCATTATCCAGATAAATATTTTCTAAATTCAATTCAAACCTTTTTGGGGTTTATAGCAGGCTCGTCAATAAAAACGTTATTGTATGCTTCATTGACGTGCGTGAACGCAGAGTCCGCCCGGGTGCGGCAATAGTACCGCTCCGTCGTTTGCGTCGATGCGTGCCTCATCGAACGCGACACCTGATCTATCGGTACGCCCTGGTCCAGGGCGATCTGCCCGCCGGTGGGCCGGTAGTCTTTCCATTTGAACCGGATTCCGGACCGCTGCTCCACTTCCTTCTTCAGCCGACCGAACGCCTGCTGGGTGTAGTGGTTCACGCCCTTGCATGATACAGTCGGTAATGAGCGGTTCAGCGCATTTGATGCCCTTCGTTTTCAGCATATCCTCCCTGACCTGGAGGTATTCCGTCACGAAAGGCTTCAGGACGTCCGGCACCGGCAGGCGGCGGACCTCGCCGTAGATCCCCTTGCCTTTGGGGTTTGTGATCAGGTAGGTCCACTTCCTGACGTCCATATCCCGGACCAACGCTTTCTGCAGTTCACCCGGCCTAAGGCGCAGGAAGGTGAGCATGGCTGTCGCGAAGCGGCACACCTCGCCTTTCCATCCCCCGACCTCCTTGCAGGCCGAGAGGATCGTCTTCAGTTCCTCTCGGTCCAGGGAGAACGGCTCCTTGTGGTCGTTCCCGATGCGTATCCGGCCGTCCTTGAGCAAGTCCTCGACCTTGCGGTTCTCGCATTCCACGCACACGTCCTTCAGCAGTTGCATCTGCTTCCGGAGGGTGGAGCATTTTGGCTGCCGACCGTTCGTCCTCCTGTTCTTCAGCGCGAGGAAGATCTCAATGATATCGTCCTCGGTGAACGAGGTAGGGTTCGGGCTGCTTATCTTTCCCCTCTCGTTCAGGCGTTGCACGATCGAGGCCATGAAGTGCGGCTTGCGCTCCCGTTCCTCGATCGTGCTGTCGCCCAGGCGGGCGCGGGCATTTTTCAGGTATCGTCGATAGGCACACACGAAGGGATATCGACCCATCGTCGTTCCTCTCCTATGGCTATTCGTCTGACCGCACTGCTTCTGTTTATTCTTCGATCTTTGACGATGCGGTCCGGCAGGGGCGAGTTGTTCGCCTTTCGGTGATTTCCTCGTCCCGGGGAAAAGAGGGGCATGCCGCTTAGTTATACTTTCGGCGACCGGACGACCGTTACCGACCGCCTGCCTCTTCCTTCTATCCATTTTCAGCCCCCTGTCCATTCCTTAATTCTCGGTTTTAAAGATCATCTGGCCGGGGACGGTCGAAATCCCGTAATCCGCCGAGGAACATCGTTTCCGACCTCGCCAATTACATAAACAGGCCAAACCTTGAAGTGCTTTAAATCGTCGAAATGTCGGCAAATGACGGCAGAAATGCTAAAATATCTGGTCCGGCAAAAGGTTAGGACATGATGCCCGATCACAGCTCGATCAAGCATGAACTAGGCTACGCGGCCGGAAGTGGTTCCCCGCTAATTGTGTAGTGCTAACAAACCAAGGCGGGAAAACCATGAAGTATATTGGATTGGAGATACATAAGAAAGAGTGTAATACGTCGTGACGGAATGAGTAATAAAATAAGTGTCTGTGGATGATATGATTGAATTCCAACGAAAAATTGGACCGTTCATAATTAAGAACATCTGGTTTAGTGACGATCTGTATGATGTGGAAGGAGTAGATGCAGTCCAATTCATTTATTCTAACTATGTAGGAGATAAGCCTGGATTTTCAAAGGAGATCACAACGACATTAGTCATTGACTTGACCAAGAGTCTCGAGGAAATGTGGAATTCCATGGATAAGAAATCCACTCGACTCAAGATCCTAAGGGCGCTTGAAGATAGCAGCTATGTTGTTCGATTCAATGAAAAATATGAGGAGTTCATCGATATAAACCGTGATTTCAGAAAACGCAAAGGTTTGCCGCCTTCGATGATGAGCGCTGAAGAAATGAAGGCCGAATATCTCCTTTGGACATACGAGAAAGATGGTGTGGTCTTGGGGGGGGATCTCTGCATCAGGGACAAAAACAGAATCGTTCTATTGAATGCGTGCAGTAGCATGACCTCCGATAGCGTTTTTTCCCGAACCACTTATAGTCGAGCAAATAGACTATCAATCTGGGAAATAATCAAATATGCAAAGAAGGAAGGTATGAAAGAATTTGATTTTGGTGGGTTTGAACAGGGGAAAAGAGCAGAAGAACTGAAAGGACTTAATGAGTTCAAAGCGAGCTTTGGGGGGGTCATGCGTGAAAGATACACCTATTCAAAAAGCTACTCTAAACTGTTCTACACTGGTAGATTCATATACCTGACCGCCGTGATCACAAGGTATAAGCTCAAGAGCATCACAAATAGGATGAGGGCTAATCGGACGGCAAGACTGAAGACCAATTGAATATCATGTACGCCATTATCCCAATTACTAATGACCGTCCCTTTCAGATTGAAATAGACCAATCCTAGCGTGTTACCTGTACCAGAACAGTTCTGAAGCTTTACTTCCTCACCGGCAAAGACCAGGTATCCTTCCGCGTATTGTGGGCCGATGGTTCCATCCCCATTATCGTTGTTATTCGGTTTCTGCCCATTGTAATTTGCTACGCAATCAATCAGCGTCATATTTGTGACGGACTTGTTCCATTCAAGGTGGAAGCCAGATTCCCAATTATAAGATGCCGTACAATGATCGAGGAGGATATTTGATACGGCGCCCATCTCAACGAGGTCGAAGCCGACCCCCCACTCGTTGAACCGGGTGGAATAGCTCCCGCAATAATTGGCCGTGCAATCGATGAATTTGATATTTGTCTTTAAGCCGCTATCGTCGCCTGAAAGAACGAAACCCCATCCATCGGGACCATCTGCGATACAATTCGTAAATGTTACCCCATCTACCTTGTGCGAACTATAGGCCAGCAGGGCGAATTCGAAGTCGTTCCCACCACATCGATAGGCGGTTATGCGGTCAAAGGTCAATTTGGAAATGTCCGTGTGATAAGCGTAGGCATAGATCGTCCCGTACCCCGTCATCCTGAAATTGCTTAATGTCACGTCACTTACATCATATATCACGAATGCCTCGGCATACGCCGTTGAATCGCTAAAATTGATCACGGTCCCAGTTGTGCCCTGGCCATCACCATAGAGGGTTGCTCCCTGGGCGATATAGATGGAAGAGTGAACGTTGTAATTTCCCGCTGGAACGTAGGTCACCTTGTCTTCCTGACCCATGGCCCAGTTCAAGGCGGCGCTGAAATCCGCCCCGACATATTTGTTGTTATTGCTGCCGTCAACGACCACGTTCGATACTATTTTGTAATCATATCCAGTGGCATAATTAATTGTGGCCTGGGTAGCTGCATTGGTTGAGGAGAAGAGAGTTGTGCTAAGCGACTGGGTGTCAGCAGACGCGGAATGAAAACCTACCAACATCGAAAAAAGCGCCATTCCGATCAATCCAAAGACCATAGCATAGGCCTTTAGTTGTTGAAATCTTAGAATGGGTTCCTTCTTAATAAGGTACCTTCTCGTTTTCCTTTTTCCATAAGAAAGATCCTTTTCGAACGCCCCAGGGATTGTCAATCTAGGAGATGACGAGGTGACTAGTCTTTCGCAAATGGGCAATTTATGACTCCTTTTTATGTCCATAATTCTAAATTAAGAATCGAGTTAATCATCCTTTGCCCTGAAAACCTAACATCGACAGTTAATCGAGTGAAATTTCACTGGTTTTAGGACATGACACATGATTTTGAGGTACCGTGACCTCGTCGAAATCGCCCGTTTTCGGGCGATTTTCGCTAGGTCGGATCTATGTATTCGGCCATAATGGCCTTGTTGATCGGGTTGAAGTTTAAGTAGAACCGTCTTTTGATCCCTTTCCCCGTGGAAACTAGCGTTAATGTCAACTTTTACAGAGCGGCGATGATGAATTTCGTTGACATGCGTTTTACTGGCTCGACGAAATGCCGTGTCAAACTGATCACGATGAAGAACGAAGACACGATCGAGGGCGTGATCAAGGATGCGGGAGGCAACCCGATCGCTAACGCCACGGTAACGCTGAGCAATGGGATGACGACCGCGACCGACACCAAGGGGCACTTCTCGTTCGAGAACGTTCTGTCTGGTAAATACACGCTCAATGCCACCAAGGCGGGCCTCGAGCCGATCACCCAGAACGTCTCGGCATCCGCCGGACAAACGAGCGAATTGGGAGCGTTGAGCGCACTGGCGAGCCCTAGTACCACAATCTCGGACAATGGATTGATTATCGGCGCAGCAGCTGTCCTGATCGTCGCGTTGCTCCTCCTCTTCCTTGTGTTCATCCGCAGGAGGAAGAAGGAGGAGTGAACAACGAGCGCAAAAAGGGCTATCGTGCCTCACCTTTTCATTTCTTTTTATCTTGCAATCTTGTTCCCGGGTCAGCAGTCAAATATTGTTAGGAAAGTTAGGAACATTAGAAACATTACTAGTCGATTGTATTAGCCAGATGATCTTATTAAAGAACCATATATACGAATTGTTGTGTCTCTCACTATAAAATCATTATCGCTGCGGATGGAAAAAAGGGCGCCTCACCATATTCTGGGAGTCATGGGGTTTTCCCAGCTGACTCTGCTTTGTGCTGATAGAATTGAATTTCGTTTTTCATTATCTGGCTCATGTTATGAGTGATCTCGGCTGAGCCCACTTCTAATTATATCCAGCATTCGAATCCCAAGGTCGAATAGTGCGGTATTTGACTTCATTAAAGGAATGTCATTGCATACTTTCTGACGTTCTCACTGGCCACATCGTTATCGATACTCGAATAGTATCTCTATGTGGTTTTCGTACTTGAGTGCCTCAATTGGGCAGACATCGAAGGCAATACGTTAGGGTCGTGACTTTCTACTCTGGAGGCGAGGGTCGGTCTGAAATCCTTCAACCTGAAGTGAATTCCGGACAAGTTCTCGACCTTCGTTTTTATCTGATTGAAGGTCTTCTCCGAATAGAACCCGTCCTCTCCTTTCAATACATTGGGGAATAAGGCAGTGCATTTCGGTAAGCCTATAGCTCGAAGGTATTCGTCCCTTTCCTTGACATATCGTTCGATGAGGGGGAAGAGTTCATCCATTACCAACGTGACCTCTTGGGTGCTTGCCCAACTGTTCTCTTCCTTAGGGTGTCGAACGAATATGGTCTTCTTTTTCAGGTTGAGGTCTTTTAATTGAGCCAACCGAAGTTCCCTCGGTCTGAGACCAGATGAGAGATAGAGTGCGATTATGTCCCTCATCATCGACCCATGCCAACCTGGCATTTTATCGACGGTCTTCAGGATTGTGACTAAGTCATCGTCGGATATCCTCTTGTGCGGCTTAAAGAAAATTACGAGAACAACATGCTCATGGCTGAGCCATATTTCAGACACGAATCAGGAATGAAGCTTCTGAAGAAATCATCCAGCAACATGGAGTTGATGGTTGGAGGTGGGATACAGGTCATCTTGTATCCCTTTGGCAAGAGGTGCTTTATCCTCAGGCGTTTTCGCCCAGAACCTTCTTCGCCGCCTCCTTGTTGTCCACCCCGATCACGACTTCATCGATTCCAGTCGCTCTTCCTCCTAGGACCAACAGCGACTCTATGTTAACCTTTTCAGCCGCCAATCTTCTGGATACATTAGCAAGTTCATTAGACTTGTAAGGCAGTTGAACAAGGAACACGTCCCTTTCATTGAACTTGACCTTTGCCTTCTTTAAGGCTTTCCTTGTGGCCGTCTCATCTTCTGATACGATGTGAAGGATCGCGTTCTCATCCCTTTTCTCCGTCGAGATCCCTCTTATGCTGACATTGCTTAGTGAAAGCACTTCAGCGATGTCGGCGATCTCTCCTGGCTTGTCCTTTACAGATATGTCGAATTGCTTTAAGGTCATGATTTTTCAGAATACAATATAGGTATATATTAATGAATGATACTTATATTCTTATTAGAATATTCATATACAAATAAATATTATCATAATAACAGTTATATTTTATACTGGTCATGTATTAATATTATAATACAAATGAAATAAACATTCATACTATTTTTTATAACAAGGAAAAGTATTCATATAGTCATATTGTGACAGGTATGCTTCCCTGCGAGATCACCATTTTCCGTTGAAATTAGCAAAGGAAAAGCATGGGAATGGTTTGTTGTATTGGTTTGTCGTTAGCTAATGATTATTGAATCTCATTATTCGTTGACTGGTCGAAGCTAGGGGTGGTCTCGGCTGAGCCCACTCATCACCATATCCAGACAATTATTATCTAAATTCAATTCAAACCTTTTCGGGTTCATGGTTGGCTCGGGTGGAAACATGGTTTTCTATGCTTCATTGACCCTAGCTAACGCAGGTTCAGCTCTGGCGCGGCAATAGTACCGCACCGTTGTCTGTGTCGATATATGCCTCATGCTCTGAGATACCTGATCTATCGAGGACATCAGGCAAGGTCAGGTGTTTCAATTCGCCATATCTGCACTTGCCCTTCGGACTGGTGATCAGGAACGTTCCCTTCCGCAGGTTCAGGTCCTTTATCGCCCATGCCCGACAAGTTAGGTCATCTCCTTGCCAGGTTATCACGTTTTTTGCCAAACATCTCATTATAAGAGGTGAAGAATAATTACCACACCCCTGATTCCTTGAAGATGATCAGAGTAATGGACCATGGATAATCATCACTGATGATCGTTTTTCAACGGATGCGCTGAATGACGTTCGCTTAATAGCGACCACATTAACTATTTCATCCTAGTAACTACATAATACATCGAGGATTACAATGGCCAAAATGAAAAAGAAAAAGAACGCGGATGTTGCACCAGTGAATAAGAATAGGTCAGATTCCAAGAATTCGAAGCCCTCATCCATCGTTACTGCCCCGGACAAAGGATCGAAGAAGAAGTAACCAGAATATATGCATCCGGTGATATTTCCCAGACATGGGATCTTTCACCGGATTGTAATTTTTCATTCGATCTCAGACGGATCTATCTACCATGATTCAATGAACAATGGACATGGATCTTCGACCTCTCCGGCATATGGAATTTGATGATAAACTGGACCATCTGTTTTTCATCAGCTATGATGCCGGGCGGCGGATCCACGATGATTTCAGCCCCGTCCTTCTCAATGTTCTAATAAGCGAATTTGGGTATATTTTTAAGTTCGATGATCCTATCGTTTATCAGGTCCTTGACACTAATAGAGCATTATGTTGATCGTTTAGCCGACGATGTGGCTTCTGGTATCACCTTCGAAAGACCTCAAAGGATAGACGATGCGCTCGTCAGGAAGGTGGACAAAGCAGGCCTTAACATACGTATCCCGTTCTGTGCGCTCCGTTGCGCCTACTGCGCCCTGCCAGGGGACGCTTTCAATCACAAAACCGCTCAAATTTTTATTGATGGTCTTGATATAGAGCTGGGTCTGTACTCAGAATACCTGGGTAAGATAGATATTAATCGCATTTACTTGAGCGGTGGAACTCCGTCCCTGCTTCACCGCGAGATCCCAACAATATTGGAGATCGTCGAGGACCACTTCGGCTCCTGTGGTAAGGTTGCGATCGAGGCCTCGCCGACCGACTTGACCAAGGAGGTAATAGACAATCTCAGGTCAGCCGGGGTCACCCAGATCAGCATTGGAGTTCAAACATTCGACGAAGAGATGCTTAGGGGTGTTTTAAATCGCAATGTCAGGAAAGAGCAGATGATACGGACCCTGGAACTCGTAATGGATAGTGGTTTTGACTATGTGAACATCGATCTCATGTTCTCGTTGCCTGGTCAGGTGCAGACCTCGCTGATACAGGATCTGAAAACTGCGGTCGACATGGGGGCCCATGGGATCTCCACTTATCCCCTGATGGTTCTGCCTTATACCCCGATGACGAAGAAAATGAAAATGGAGGGTAGGGATATCCAAACCGGTCAAGAAGCGAATGAGAAGGGACAGTATCTTTCGATCGTCGAGCATCTGCGTGATGAAGGGTACAAATTGAGAACGCTTTGGTCTTTCTCCACCAATCCAACGGAGTATGAGGGTCCATACGAACATTCGAACTTTATTGGGATAGGGCCCCGTGCCTGGGGCCTTCTAGGGGATAAGATGACTCTGAATGTCCCCGACCTCTTCGACTATATGCGGAGGCTGGAGGAGAGATCCATTCCAGTTTTTGCATTCAGCCCTGTGCGGAATTATCCCCTAGCAAGATTGGCACGCCATCTATATTATGGGGGGGTGGATCTGGCCGAACTCAAAGAGCTGAAGGAAAAGAGCAGCCAAGTAAGCAAGTATGTTCACCTGATGCGCCTCCTGGGCCTAGTGAAGCGAAATGGGGAACGTTTGATACTGACAGACAAAGCCCTAGCTTATGGGAACCGGGCTACGAAGAAGATCGCTATGGCTACCCTGATCAAAATGGATGAGGTCTTGCGTTCAGAAATAAAAGGCCCTGGACAAATGGATCTCGAGGTCCCACAACTGAGGGCTCCAATTTGACCGGAGCTCTGTGTCGACGCGTTCCTCATGCTTTGGAATAACTGATATCAGAACTCCATTATCCAAAGCCTGTCGCATAGGTCATAGCAAGGCGACCGTCGGGACCGCCATAAGATGTTGCTTGTCATCTTCTAGATGCATCTGGGGAAAGAAAACTTTCACGGTCACGGGTTAAACCTCCCCCTCAATATGGAAGGAAACATATACGAAAATAATTATAATAAAGAAGGATGCCCAAATGAAGGCGATTGTGTGCACAAAATACGGACCGCCTGAAGTGCTTCAGCTCAAGGAGGTAGAACAGCCTGTTCCCAAGGACGATGAGGTGCTGATAAGAGTATATGCGGCATCCATAAACAAAGCTGACTGGATCATCATGAGAGGCAGACCGTTTGTTGTCCGTCTGATGAGTTCTGGGCTTCTGAGACCTAAGAACAAGATACCTGGATCGGACGTAGCGGGGCAGGTTGAAGCGGTCGGCAGAAACGTGAAGCGGTTCCAACCAGGTGATAAGGTTTTCGGGAACTTATCTAGGTGTGGCCGGGGCGGTTTTGCCGAGTATGTTTGCGCTACTGAAAATGCATTTGCACTGAAACCAGCCAGTATAACATTCGAGGAAGCAGCGACCATTCCAGTGGCGGCACTGACCGCCCTGCAGGGTCTTCGTGATAAAGGTAAGATTCAACCAGGACATAAGGTCTTGATAAATGGTGCGTCAGGGGGCGTGGGTACTTTTGCGGTCCAGATCGCCAAATCCTTCGGGGCTGAAGTGACCGCTGTATGCAGCACGAGGAATTTGGACATAGCGCGGTCGATTGGTGCTGACCAGGTCATCGATTACACTCAAGAAGATTTCACCAAGAATGGGCAACATTATGACCTGATCATTGCCGCCAACGGATATCACCCGATCTTGGAATATAAGCACGCATTAAATCCCAAGGGCATTTATGTCATGAGCGGAGGCTCCGGGGCTCAAATTTTCCAAGCCATGTTCCTAGGACCATTGATTTCGATGACCGGGAGTAAGAAAATGCGTTCTCTATCGCTAAAGATGAACCAAAAAGACTTGGCTTTTATGGGTGAGCTTCTTGAAGCTGGCAAGGTAGTGCCAGTAATTGACAGACGTTATCCGCTGAATGAAATTGCCAAGGCGTTCCGGTATTTCGAAGAAGGACGGGCCCAAGGAAAGGTCGTCATAATCATGGAACATGACAATAAGACCTAATAAGCATCAAAAAAGGCTGAAGTCCATTATGAACAAGATTTCAAATAGATCTATACCAAGACTTTTTCCTTCCGCTTACTAATTGGTTGGTGTAAGAAGTTGTTCAGAAATAGCTCGAGCGGATCAATATATTACTGGCACGAGATTCGGCGACGGAATAAGAGGCCTTGAGATATAGGACCGATGAATAACAGGGGATATTTGAAGGGAGTCTAGCCCTTGCGGCCGCAGTGCATAAGATTAAGGACGTTCCGCCAGATATGATGAAAATGATCCAGACGGCCATCAAACCTTGAAATAGCCAGTACGATAACCGTTAAATTCTGTAACGAAGTCAAATTCCTTCTTTTTACCTTTAATTCTTCGAGATGCTCAATTCAATGATCCATACATTCAAGCTGGGTGGGCAATCGGCTTCTCACGGCAGGCCGGTATTGCCTTCGCCTTCAATTTCTCCAAGATCTCCACGGTTCGGTCAAGAGTATCGGCCTTGAACCCCAGCAGCATCTCCTCGGGGGCTATGTCCGTTGACTTTCTGCAACCATAGCAACCAAGGGAGAGATTTGGAATGCCTGTCTTGTATGGAAGTATGGTAGTGTCCGCACAGCTTGCTTGGAACGATGCGGTCTCGATCGATATCCTGCCGCCCCTTTCATAGGTCGACACCGCTGGCAGAAGCCAATACAGCTGTTCGGGCGTGCCTGTTACCACAATGACATCCGGAGGACTTGTTACCTTGCTCAACGGACACACCAGGGTCGCCTCCAGACTGTCCGGTTCGAAGGAAGGCCTTACATCCATAGTGTGTTTTGCAGCCTCTTGGTTCTCGTACATCCCCAACGCGAAATGGAATTCCCCCGAGGCGACCCTTTCCGGAATGGGCACCAGTCCTAGGGCGGATGCTCCGACCGGGCACGCATGCTTGCTGGCCGGGACCAACAAACACTCGCCCTTTCGAGCCCTCATGATGGATTGGCAATGCCTGATGCTCTTCACAGGTTGCGGGATGCCCTCTGGAAGCGGCTCTCCTTTCTTGATGAGAGTGACAGCTACAGGTTCGTATTTCAGTCCAAGAATTTCGACAATCTTCCTCGAACTCTCGGCATAATCGGTCATGAAATATCATATGCTTTGATTTATTCAAAGTATTATCGAAATCAACAATCGTCAATAAATTCAATTTTCATTGAAGCCAGATGTCCATGCATTTGACACATTCAGGTTGGCAATCGTTAAGACCGTCGATCAGTACTTTCGATCGAATTAGCGAATTTCTAGCATGTTATGAACATGATCTTTTCCGTAATTCTCGAGAATGCGTATAGTAACAATGGTTCCTTTCGGTTCGATAGTGACTTTGACTGTATCATTCTGCTCGACTATGCACTGGTCGGAACGTGGTAATTGTCGTCTCTGTTGATCTGGCATAAACCGGAACAACATCAAGGAATTATGTTTCCCGTGAAGAGGCCAAGATTTAGATGAGGTGTCCTCTCTCTAATATTGAAGGCATAAGCATTTAGCGGCAACTCATCGATAGCGAACATGGTGGGGGTTTTCCACCATTTTGCCGATATGATTATGCGCTCTTCTACGTCACATTCCCAAGGCTTTCCTCTTTGATTCGATGTGATCGGACATCAGCGCTGCTGCGTTCTTCGGGTTCGGTTCCACCCAGAATTTGGCATGGACCAGACCATCGAGGTCATCCGTCAAGGTCTTGATCACATTCGGGCTTCCCCCGATGTGTGGCATAACACCGAGACACACGCTTACCCCGCTCCCGACGAAATAGGAGCCAATGGCGACCGCTTTCGGCGAATACCATTCTGGTGCCGCGCCCACCACCGGCAGCTGATCGATCCTTACCCCTGCCGTTCGGGCCAGCTCAGCGACCAATGCCAGTACCCGGCTGTTGTCTACGCATGATCCCATGTGCAGGACCGGCGGTATGCCAAGGGATCCGCACACCTCTTGTAGGCCTTTTCCGGCCTGGTCGATCGAACTCGGCTGTAATAACCCGGCCTTGGCGCAGGCGATGGACGAGCATCCAGTCTCAACGCACAAAATGTCCCGCTTGATCAGTTCCTTGGCCAGCGTCACATGGCCATAGTCGTGCTTGATCCTGGGGTTGTTGCAACCAACGATCCCGGCGCAACCTCGTATCTTTCCGGATGCGACCGCATCCAGCAAAGGCTTCAGACTTCCGCCTAATGCCTTCCTTATCGATTCGACTGAGAATCCCACCATGGCATCGACCGGTGCATCTGGTATCAGTACTCTTTCATTAACCCGGTTGGGATAGTTGTCGATAGCGGCGCTAACGATCTTCTTTGATTGCTCGAACGCATTCTCGGGAGTGATCTCGACGAAATAACTGCCTTGAATGACCGCTTTCGGTGACGTCGTGAACAGCATCGTGTGGTAACACGAGGCAGTGTTAGCCCGAGTCGGGAATATGCACTGGTAATCGACGACCATGGCCTCAAGAGCTCCGGTGGTGATGACCAGTTCCTGGTCCAGGTGATTGCCGGCCTGAGGTATCCCCTTGCGCATCAACAATTCGTTCCCGGTGCAGCACAATCCGACCAGGTTGATACCGTTCGCACCCACGCCTTTCGCCCGGGCGATCATATCGGATATGCTTGCCACCTTGACGATCATCTCCGACAGGACCGGGTTGTGGCCATGTAGCGATATGTTCACCTGGTCATGCTTGAGCACGCCGAGATTGACCTTGGAGCTCTTGATCGTCGGAGTGCCGAACAGAACGTCCGAGATCTCCGTCCCCATCATTGAGCCGCCCCAACCGTCGGCCATCGAGGCCCTCATTCCCTATAGTAGGAAACCTGAGTAATCAGCCCCAACCCCCATGTGAACACGGTGCATCGCCTCGACCTCTTCGCGGTCTATGCCCCTCGGGAGAATGCCGGCGGCCTTCCAAAGGTCAACGCAAGCCTGGGGAGCCCTTTTCGGCATCTGCATCTCCCCTTTGATCGTGCCGAACTCCTCCAGCATTGCCAAGGCAAATTTCTCCGCCTTTTAGTTTATGGAATCGTCTTCAGGCAGGCCATATTCCGTGGCTAAGAGTTTCAGCTTCTCCTCATCCTTGACCGCATATCCTGGTGCCTTCCCCCTGGCGGCCTTCAATAGTGTCTCGACGACCTCCCTTCCATGGTCTGAATGGGAGGCCGCGCCGGTCGCCATGGTGTCCAGGAGGTTCCTGGCCACCATCAGGTCGGCATCGGCGCCGCACACGCCTCGGATCCTATCCCCGCCCATGAGCCGGCATGGCCCCATGGCGCATCGTTTACATGATATACCTTCGGTACAGAACTTGCATTGAGGCTGCTGCCTTTCGAACCTATCCCAGACGGTATCGGTCCCTTCCTTCATCGTCTTTCTCAGGACGTCCTGCGTCGACTTGTCCAACGCCCGGTCTTTGACCTTTTCCTCGATTTCGCAGGCTTGAACTTCTTTATCGGGACTCTCAGGCACTCTACAGAAATGGTCTCAGGCAGGTCATTGCTCATTGAAATTCACCAGAATACACTAGATTGGCCGATGCATGTTTCAACGCTCCCGACGGTTTATATTGATTTGCAATTGGGGTATCGAACGAACGATGTTAGGCACCGATGTCGATTCCTCTGGCGATGACTAAGTTCTCCATTTTCGGAATCTTCACGAGCAGCTATGAGGGGCGTGGGCCGGAGTGAACTTCGACAGGTTTCCGAGAAGGTTCATATTTTCAACAACAACGGACAAAATGTGGAAACCAAATCAAGGCCAGATATCTAGGGATAAAACAGGATCGTATTGATTCGCCAATCGATCCAAGGTTCAACCCAACCCGAATTCTTTCTTCCTATGTTCGATCCGGTCTTTCACGTCCTTGGACATCTCGATCTCATCTGGCCATTCCCGAACATGTCCGTCAATCAGCCCCTTCTTGGTCGCATCAATGATAACGCCAGTTCCGGCCAGCTCCATGTCCCTGAGCGGATCGATGTTGTTGAACGTCTTCCACAGGACCAGGGAGTCGTCCTTGAGGTCGATGTCGTCGAATAGCACCAGTGTGCACCCGAGCAATGACGCCATGGGTCTGAACTTCTCCCGGACATGCTTCGAGCTCACACCTTCCTTCTTCACCCCGACCAGCACCACCGGGTTCCGAGTGTGCAGGCCTATCGATCTGGACGAGACATTGACTTTCAGTCCCCTGATCGCGCCCAGAATATCCTCCTCGTTCAACTCGTTGTCGTCATGTATCGTCCTGGCCGGCTCTCCTTCAACCCTCTCCGTGGCGTCGATACCCAGCTTTCCGCCGAACAGCGGGTTGGGGGCGGAATGGTCCAGTACATCGAGGATGCCCTCGGTCAAGACGAGATCATGGGCCAGGTCCAGGTTCTCCTGGACCTTTTCCAAGAGCAGCGACGGGTTCCCGAGCAAACCGGGATTATCGATCACCAATATCATCTTGGCAAAGCTCATCTGATTATTGCCCCATAGGGCATTCATTACCTTGCGCGCCTGCATCGGATATTCCTTATGGATGGCCACCACGACAATGTTGTGGAAGACGCCCTCCCAAGGCATCCAGTAGTCGACGATCTCTGGCAGGAGCTTCTTCAATGGGGGAAGGAATATGCGCTCCGTGGCCTTGGCCATGTAGCAGTCCTCCATGGGCGGTCTACCAACCACCGTGGTACTGTAGACAGCGTTCTTCCGATGTGTGATCGCTGTGACGTGAAACACTGGGTACTCACCCTGCAGCGAATAGTATCCGGTATGGTCTCCGAAGGGCCCTTCGATCCTCTTCTCTTCTGGGTCGACGTAGCCTTCTAGGATGAACTCGGATTCTGCCGGGACTTCCATGTCGATGGTCTTGCATTTGACCATATCCACCGGTGAACCTCGGATGAACCCGGCCAGGATCATCTCGTCCATTCCCTGCGGCATCGGCGCGGTGGCGGCATAGGTGATGGCCGGATCGGTGCCGATGGCCACCGCGACCGGCATCCTCTTCCCTTGTTTCTTATAGGCGTTGAAGTTGTGGCTGCCGTCCTTGTGAATATGCCAGTGCATGCCAGTTGTCTTCTTGTCGAATATCTGCATGCGGTACATGCCAACGTTCCTGGCATGCCCATCAATGCTCTTGGTGAACACGACCGGGAGCGTGACGAACCGCCCCCCATCCTTGGGCCAGCAGTGCAGGACCGGTATTTTGTCCAGATCAATGTCGTCGCCGGTGATGACAACCTCCTGACAGGGCGGGCGGGACATCCTTCTGGTCCGAGGGAACGACTTGGAGAGGGACACCAGTTCGGGCAACATGCCCAGCTTTCCCAGAAAGCCCCCGGGCATCTTAGTGTCGAGCAACCCTTCGATCTTCTTCTCCAGCTCGTCAAGGCGGTCGCAGCTCAAAGCCATGGCCATCCTTCTTTCGCTGCCGAATGCGTTGGTCAGCACGGGGAATGCCGAACCGGTCACCCGTTCGAACAGGAGCGCCTTTCCGCCTTTCGGGCTCTTGGACATGCGGTCGGTGATCTCGGTGATCTCCAAATGAGGCGATACCTCTCCCTTGACCCGAAGGAGCTCTCCTTCCGTTTCCAGCCTTGAGATGAACTCTCCCAGATTGCGGTAATGTATCATTATCCCACCTTCTCCAGCACGTACAAGTGGCAGATGCCCTGGGTCTGGGATATTGAGCGTACGATCCTGAATCCCCTGGAAATCATCGTCTTCTCCAGTTCTTCTGGCACCGGGAACGATAGGATGGAATCGCTCAGATATTGATAGGCGGCCAGGTCTCCCGATTGCATGCTTCCCACAAGTGGGAGTATTCGAGTGAGATAAGTTAAGTATAACGGCCTGGTGACCCGGCACTTCGGCACGGAAAGTTCCAGGACGGCAAAACGTCCTCCATTCTTCATCACCCGGTTCACTTCCGCCAGGAACGCCCCCACGTCCTGTACGTTCCTGATGCCGAACGCGACCATTGCCTTGTCGAACGCCGCTTCCTTGAACGGCATCGATAGTGCATCACCCTGGACCGCCGGAAAGCCGGATCCAGGTTCTTCCCTCTTCCATTTCTCCACGGCGATCTGAAGCATGTTCCGGGATAGGTCAATGCCGACCAGCGTGCAATCCACCCGGGACAATGCCTGTATCGCCATGTCCCCCGTCCCGGTGGCGATGTCCAGGACCATATCTCCGTCCTTCAGCTCGAGGCAGTCAAGCGCCTGACCTCTCCATATCCGGTCGATGGACATGGACATGAGATGGTTCAGGCGATCATAGGTGGGAGTGATGTCGTCAAACAATCCCTCGATCCTTTCCGGGTTCTTGTCTAGTTCCATGCTCTCACCTCTAAGTTACCGCGTTCGGCTCCGTTACCTGCGTTCATGCGAAGGCCCCCAGCAACACCGAGGCGAACACCAGGATCGAAATGACCGCGTTCACATTGAAGAAGGCCACGTTCACCTTGGAGAGGTCCGCCGGACGCACCAGTAAGTGTTCGACCACGAACATGACCGCGATCGCCGCCACTCCGACCAAGAAGATGATCCCCAAAGGGTATATCCAGAATAGTGCGGCCAGAGCTGCGAAACTAATAACATGGAGAATTGACGAGACCACTAAGGCGTTCGTGACACCATACCTGGAAGGTAAGGACCAGAGCCCTTCCTTCCTGTCGAAATCGATGTCCAGGCAGGAATAGAGGATATCGAACCCGGCGATGTATGTAGATAACGCCAGGCTAAGCACCCAAATGCCCGTCGGAATTGTCCCGGCAACCGCCACGCTGGCTCCCAGCGGCATGAGGCCGATGGAAATGCCCAAGATGATATGGCTGGCGGCCGTGAACCTCTTCGAATATGAGTATCCCATAATGATGCCCAGTACCGGGAACGATAGCCAGAAGCACAAGGGAGAGAGCATGACGGCGGACATGACGAATACCGCGGCCGAGACGATGACAAAGATGAGCCCTTCCTTCATCGTGAGCGTCCCGGAGGGAATGTGACGCATCTTGGTCCTCGGGTTCTTGGCGTCGAAGGCCGCATCCACCACCCGATTGAAGCCCATGGCCGCAGACCTTGCTCCGATGATCGCCAGCACGACCCAGAACACCATGGCGAATGTTATGGTGTTATCCTTGGCCAATAGGACCAGTGCCGCCAGTCCGAACGGCACCGCAAACACGCTGTGGCTCAGTTTGATCATCTGAGCATAGGCGGCGATCTTCCTCAGCGGGGTTTGAGAAGTGGTGGCGGTCGGCTCTTCGGGTATTGCCCTCCACCGGCAGAGCCTCCTCTCCATGTAGGTGAACACTTCGTACAATGCCAAACCCAGGATGCTCATGGCGATGATGTAAACAAAGATCTGGGTGTACTGCATATTGGTCCAGGCCTCGGAGATCTTGTACCCAAGGCCCGTGGAGCCGGCGAAATATTCAACGAAGAACAGGACCGAGATGGAGGTCCCAGTGACTATCCTCAATGCGGTGAAACTGCTTGGCAACGCCGCTGGGACTATCGCCTCCCTAAGAATGTCCTTGTTGGTGGCGTTCATGGAATGCATCGAATCAATGTATTTGCGATCCACGGCGCTCACTCCCTCTTTGGTCGAGATCAATATCTGGAAGAACACAATGATCGTGATCAACGCGATCTTCGACATGTCGCCCAGGCCGAAGAACAGGATAAGCACCGGAAGGAACACCATCTTGGGTATAGGGTATGTGAGAAAGATCAAGGGGCTGAAATATCGATCCATCTTCTGGCTATAGCCGATGAAGATACCCAACGGGAATGCCAGGCACCAGGCGAGCGCAATGCTGAGGACCACTCTATAGGTGCTAACGCCGAAATTGGACCAGAACGATTGGGTCTGGGCCGTGTCGATGAATGCCTGGAAGGTCGCCTCTGGGCTTGGCAGGATGGTGGACGCCACCAGGACCGAGGCCACTTTCCAAACCACAAAACAGACCGCAAGCGAGAGAAGATATCCAAATGCCCTTTGCCAGTTCATTGCACCTCCACCACCTTCCTTATCGACTTGCAGGCGGAGAAATATGAATCGGTCCCGCGATGCCCTTTAGACCCGGCCTCCGGGTTTTCGATAATGGAACGGACGGTGCACGGTCGCCCTCCAAGCACCAGGATCGAGTCGCCCAGGAAGGCAGCCTCCTCGATGCTGTGGGTAACGACCACCATGGTAAGTTCGTTCTTCTTCTTGATGTCGAGAAGCATTTCCTGCATCCTTTCCCTGGTCAAAGTGTCAAGGGACGAGAACGGTTCGTCCATCAGCAGCAATTTGGGCTCGGTTGCGAGGGCCCTGCCGATCGCCACTCGCTGCCTCTCTCCGCCGCTGAGCCGAGCAGGAAAGTGGTCCCGATGCAATTCTAGACCAAGCTCTTCCAGCAGCGGCTCGGCCTTCTTTATGCGCTCTTCGGCGGGCACTCCTCGGAGCTTCATGCCCAAGCAAACGTTGTCCATCACTGTCTTCCATGGGAAGAGGCCGAAGTCCTGGAGTATGAACGAGACCTCAGGCGACGGACCATCCACGGCCCTACCGTTTATGAGGACCGTCCCGCTTGTCTGCTTGGCCAGTCCGGCAAGAATGTAAAGTAGGGTGGTTTTGCCGCAGCCCGAAGGCCCGATTATTGCCATCGAACGACCGTTGTCCAACGAGAAGTTCAGGTCCTCGATCACCTGGAACTCTCCTTCGAATTTCTTGGACAGTCGTTCGACGGTGATCATTCTCTCACCTGTAGAGTTCCATCGCAACAATCGTCTCATAGAGGGTGGAGTTGCCGACAAGGCCTTTGCCGGCCATCCAATCATGCACTTTCTGGAATTCTTGCACAGACGGCAATGCTATGCTGCTGAGAATAGGGAACTCATAGCCGACTTCGATCTCCTTGGGAAAATGAATGTCCTTTTCCAGAACATCGTAATACTGGGTCGGATCCTGGTTGACCGATCGTACGGTGTCATTGTAGACCGTCAGGAACTTCTTCATTTCCACCATGTGGTTGGAGATAAAGCCGCTCTTCATGCCGATCACCGTGGCCGTGATATTTATTGTGCGGTCGTCCGCCACCAGGTGTGCCCCCCCTAGGAGCGCTTGGGTGACATAAGGCTCCGGCATTATCGCCAGTTGGACCTGGTTCTGCATCAGCGCCTGGTATCTGATCGGGATTGCCTTGACCTCGGTCTTAATCAGCTTTCCAGTCATGTTCTTCTCCGCAAGAATGTCATCCAGCACATACTCGGTCACCGTTGAGGACGAATAAGCCACCGTCATCCCTTGCGTGGCATTGATATCAGTGACGTTGTTGCTTGGAGACGCCACTAATCCGAACATGCGGCATTGGGGGTCCGTGTGATAGTCTACGGTAACGATCTTGACGTCCTGTCCCGACTCCTTCAGGAGAAGAGTATTGACCATGTCCCCAAAGTATCCATCGATGGCACCCGCCGTCATGGCGGTGTCTCTTTCAAGGGCACTCCCAAACGGGACCAGCTCGACATTGAGCCCAGCCTGTTGGAATAGCTCCCTCTCTTGGGCAGCATACAACGGGAGCGTGTCGATGACAGGAAGCACGCCGATCCGGATCTTGTCGGCGGTCTTTCCATTTGGCGATACGACGATGTAGGTTGCGGTAGCGACCAGTATGATGGCCAATCCGACCGCTAGAATCTTAACACGAAGGCTTGCCATGACTTTTTTCTCCGGTGATGTCAGCCAAATGCGCACGCCATTTATTACATTTCCCTTATTAGGACCGCGACATTCCCGCCAATTGGTACCATTCATTGATGGGCATGGCCGATACATTCCCGTCCCCGCTGGATAAAGAGGCAAATAAGGTATTATACCGGGCGTTGACATAGATTTCAGTCTGGAATCGAACAGAGAACGGTATGCTCATGGAAGAATGGATCCCAGTATTGGAGGAGAAGGTGCTGGACGAGAACAGGGGAGTATGCGTCACCCCCAAAGGGCTGCCCGTTCTATTGATGAAACGCTATGGGCAGATATTTGCCCTGTCCAACCGCTGCCCGCATATGGGTTGTGCGCTCGGCGGGGGGGCGATGGAAGGGTACATTTTGAAATGTCCATGCCATGACTGGCAATTCGATATCAGGACAGGCAGGATGGCCGAGGAGGGCACCGGCATCGTCCTGAAGTCCTACGAATGGAGGATCAATTCCGGCAAGATAGCGATCAAGGTCAGGGGAGATTGATCATGAACAAGGTCACAGGGTATACGTTGAGCTATTGTCCGTGGTGCAAGAAGACCAAGAAGTTTTTCCAAGAACACGGAATCGAATTCGATTACATCGACTATGATCTGCAGGACGAGAACGAACAGAAGCGGATCGAAGAGGAGATGCGAAAGTACAGCAAGGGAGGGATCGCGTTCCCTTATGTGGTGATCGACGGGACCGTGGTCATCGGCTGGAATCCGGAAAGATACGAAGAGCTCATGAACATCAAGAATAAGTGAACTAGATGAACGATGAACTGAGGAAGAAGGCGCTTCGGGACCAGTTCGCCCCGGTCGTCGATGTTCTTGGGTACAAGTTCTCATCCGATCAGGAGCTTGTCTCCGATCTGCTTGATGCTGAGGTGATGCTCATGCACCAGACCGGTATCCCCTACTGTCCTTGCCAGGGCCGTACCCGCGACCGCAAGAAGGATATGAAGATCGTATGCCCCTGCATACCGTTCCATAAGGCGCATTTCGATGCCATGAAACGCTGCTGGTGCGGGCTGTTCATACATAAGGACGTCGAGGACCCTAGCAAACTGCGGCAGATCCCCCTGGAAGAGATCGTGGGGTTGAAGAATTGAAGATCAGGGTGGCATCTGCGAGCGACATCCTGTCCGGCGGCATGATGATGGTCCAGGCGCAAGGGATCGAGATGGTCCTATGCAACTTCGATGGGACATTCTACGCAATGGAAAGACGTTGTGGGCACATGTGCGCACCATTGGAGCTGGGGACCTTGAACGGGTATATCCTGACCTGCCCGATGCACAGCGCCCAGTTCTCCGTGGTTACCGGGGAAGCGATCAACAATGCATTACCTTCGAACCGATCACCACCGAAGATCGATGGCCCGGCAGCTGTTCCCGGTTACCTGGCGATGCTGATACAAAAGGTGAAGACGATGGACGTGAGGTCATTTCCAGTCATCGTCGAGGGCGAAGACGTTTTCGTCGACGTGTGACGTTCGAAAGAGATACCATGGTCACCCGTTCCTTATTTTGAAGGGAAGGAGGTCCCCGACGAAATGTTCAGGATTATTTCCAGGCCTAGCCCTGGGAATCTCTTCTTCACTGCAGTTTTCAGCTCCTCGGCGCTCTTGGAAGTGATGACCGCAGCATCGTAGTAGTTGAGGTATTCCTTCATGAACTGAAGGCATGAGGGGTCATCGGTCTTGCTTGGGTCCTTATGGCCGGCGACGGCCATCACAGGTCGGAGCGATTCGATCTTTTCCAACGACCGTATCCATTCTTTCCTTTCCGCTGGCGTAGTATCGGCCGTCCAGGGATAGACGCCGTTGTAGACGATGTCCCCGCATACCACCGTCTTGAGAGAAGGTATCCAAACATATGAATTGCCATGGTCGTCTCCCTGGGCGTTCATATATATAGGGAACATTTCTCCTTCGAGCTCCAGGACCACACCGCTCATCGGCTTTGGTATGATCGGTGCCGTCGGGATGTTGTCCCTGTATACCGGAGTCCATTGCTCGACCTTTGCCTTCCAGGTCTTCTTGATGCTCTCCACGGTGGTAGGTTGAGCCATGATCTGGGCTTCAGGAAAAGCCTTTGCGATCTCCTGGAGGCCAAAATAGTGGTCTGGATGGTGGTGAGTGATGTATACTGTCCTGAGAATCTTGCCGCTTTCCTTGATCATTGTGACAAGATTTCTGGCGTCGCTGAGAGTGAATTGGGCATCGATGAGCACAGCATCATGGTCACCGCACACTAGGGTGGAAACGATCCAAAGTGCGTCTGGTGACGCGGTGAAAACCCTCAGCTCCTTTCTCGAAGGGGTCATATGGAAATTAGCTTAACCCGGGATATATAAATCTCTTTGAGAAGGACAGACATAGAATCTTGTCCGATTGTTCATTTGAAATAGGAACGTTCAGGCTATTGTGTAGACAAGACAATGACCTTCCTAGCAAAGGGCATATATCACATTCCTTCATACATCCAGAACAAGACCTCTGTCGAAGGCTTGCACCGAGACCATATGAGTCTAGGGGTCGGAGTATTGTGAAGGAACAGAGCATTATCAACCCCATTCAAGCGAGAGAAGAACAATCATGTGATCAAAGGGCAGAAGAACTACACCGGATCGAATGGATGTTAACGAACTCATCCAATGAGGTGGACAATAAGGTGGTCACTGAATGTTCCATCAGTTCGAACGGTACGGAAGATAAGAACCCCCGCCTGATCATGGATGCTGTCGGCAAAAAGGTCCTGGAAGGGATCATGCTTGACACATTGAACCTTCTCGGCACATCTGCCGCGGTGTATGAAAAGGATGGCACCTGTTCCATGGGCATCTTCTCGTCTGGCTGGTGCCGATATCTGGACAACACCATCAGGAATGACGACGAAGGGAATGAATTGGAGAAGGACGGGCTTCTCTGTCATCATCGCTGCTGGAGCGAGTCGACCCAGCTCATCCAGGAGGAGAACGGTCCGGTCGACCGGCCTTGTCCGGGCGGTCTTCACATTTATGTTGTTCCCATCAAAGCTAGGGGAGAGATCATCGGTTCGATCAACATAGGTTACGGAGACCCTCCCCAGGATCGTCAGGTATTGTTGCAGATTGCCGATCAGAACCATCTGGACGGAGAGCAACTGATCAAGGCAGCGCAAGGATACAGGTCCAGACCGGTGTTCATGGTGGAAGCGGCCAAGAGCCGAATCAGGATTTCGGCACAGCTGATCGGCGTGATCGTGGAGAAGCATTTCGCCGAGACAGAAGTGGAGGAGCGTGCCAAGGAACTTTCCCGGTCAAACAAGGAACTTGAGCAGTTCGCTTATGTCGCCTCACATGACCTTAAGGAGCCGTTGCGCATGGTCTCAAGCTACCTCTCATTGCTGGAAAAGAGGTACAAAGGCATGCTGGACGATGAAGCGGAAGAATACATCGCTTTCGCCGTCGACGGTGCACAAAGGATGAACGACCTGGTCGACAGCTTATTGATGTACTCACGGATTGACCGCAACACGGACCCCTTTGAACCTGTCGATATGGAGGATGTATTCCAGATCGTGACCACAAATCTCGAGGTCTCCATCAAGGACTCAGGGACCAATCTCACCCATGATCTCCTCCCTCAGGTGATGGGAGACCGCCGGCAGATGATCCAGCTGCTCCAGAAGCTGATATCAAATGCCCTCAAGTTCCAGAATGGGGGCACTCCCGATGTGCATGTATCGGCCATCGCCATAGGTAAGGAATGGAAGATATCGGTCCGAGACAACGGGATCGGGATCGCCCCAGAACAATCGGAAAGGTTATTCCAGATGTTCAGGAGATTGCACACCAGGGACGAATATCCTGGGAACGGCATGGGCTTGGCCATCTCCAAGAAGATAGTGGAACGGCACGGAGGCATGATCTGGTTCGAGTCATTGCCCGATAGGGGGGCGACATTCTTCTTTACCATCCCTATTTCAAGAAAAACATCCTGATCTCATGGCCAATGGTGAAAGAACGCCATTTTCGAAAAGTCGAGTTGTGCTTCAAAGACCCGTGTTGAAAAAAATGGGTAAAGGGTTTGGGGGGGGGGTTATCGAGCTCACTTCTTCTCGTAATATTTGCTCCAGTCGCTCTGGGTCGGGCCAGGCATTTCATAGTTCTGCTGGGGCTGTCTCGGCTGCTTCTTCCGGATTAGCACCGCGGCAAGAACGATGCCGATCACCACTATCAACCCGACCAACATCAGTCCGTACAGGAACAGATGAGCAACGGGACTGCTGGACGATGAGCTGTCGGCATTGGTGACAGCACCGATGTTCAGTGTAGCCTGCGACGATACCGACGGGTCCTGTACTATCAGGCTACCGCCCGGATAGCTTATCCCTCCCACCAGGACGAACCCGGTGAATATCTCCCCGTTCCAGCCACGCACCGTGGTGGGATATCCGGCGATCACCTGGGAATGTGCTTGTGCGGCATTCCCGTCAACGGTAACATTGGTCACCCATTCGAATGTCCCGATCTTGGTCCGGTCCCCTTCGAAGGTCATCCTTGGGGTGGTCAGGTCCATCGGTCCGGTCATGTCCCCCGCGGTGTTGTTCAGGTTTTCGCTCCCGGCGGACGTCTGGACGCAGGCGTTTCCATCTTCACCGAGATCATCGACGATCTTCTGGTATTCCTTAGCTTCCAGCACGGCTGCCGCAGTCAGGGGGATGTAATTGCCGACCAGGCTCTCGAACTCCAGCAGGATCGCCGGGTTGGTGTTGTTCGGGTCTGTGTCCCATCCCTGGATGGTCTTGTCCCACTTTGCGTTGTAGGAAACAATGTCCTCGCTCACGTATTTGGAATCGAGCTGTTGGACGTTATAGAGCATCCGGTTTCCGAACGGACCAGAGGCTACGGTCAATTTGTACTGCGGTATGGTAGCATTGTCCACATGGGTCTTTGTGGCCGTAAGGCGGAACGTGAGGTTCAATTGGTTCAGCATGTTGTCGCCGACGTCCTGGCTGGCCTTGCGGCTGAGGTACTCGTAGGACTGGTTGCTGGCCGTCAGGCTGAAAGAGAAAACGGTCGAGTCAGCGGTGGTGGTGTTGACGATCGCTGTGCTGTTCCATGCGGTGTCTAGGTTCACCATCTTGTACATCGTCTCGGAGGAGGTGTAGTTACTGCCCATCCTCTCCGCGATCCTGTCGTATCCGCGATGATATTGGAGCATGCCGTCCTGGTTCGAGTCGTTGTACTCGATTAGGTTGTCAAGCTTCACAGCGTACATCGTGTACACCTTTATGGTGTGGTTGGCTTGGACCAGCTCGTCTTGCCGGTTATAGACCTGCGCCTCGCCCAGATATCGGGCGACTATGGAGACGACATAGATGTCGTTCGGGTTGTCCTGCGTTCCCCACACAATTCCGAACGCCGCGTCGGAACCGAACCTGACGAAGAAGTGGTCTCCCCCGCCCAATATGTCCGTCGGTCCTCCCTCGGTCGTCAGCTGGGTATCGTTTGTGGTGGTCGCCGCCGAGGTGCTTATGGGCACCATCGACAGCATCATGATTGCGATTAACGCGATGGCTGCTACCGCAGTCAGTTTGCCGTACAATCGATTGAATTTCAATGTAGACCCTCTATGACCCCACTTAGAAAATCGAGGCTATTTAATCCGGGACATTGGTTTTGCACTAGTTTTGCAGTGGGTTTCTCGATGAGCAATTGTACCAAATAACCATAGGACGGTTCATAATCCAAAGCCCCCGAGGATCCGATGCCCCGTTTGTTCGTCTCCCAGATAGAGTTGCTACAGCTTCACTTGATGGAGATGGAGCCTTTCCGGGGGAAGATGGAAGTGCCCAAGGAGGCATGCCAGGAAGGTATCTCCAGTAGGATGGGGTCCGGTCTGCACAACATCTCCAGGGCGCTCTCGGCCATGGCGGCCGAGGGTTTGGTGGAAAGCCGATTGTGCCATGTCCGGGGAGCGCCCAAGCGGAGGAAAGCATATTTCCTGACCGACAAGGGGCTCCAGAGCGCCAATTCGCTGGTCAAGGATCTGGAATTGCGCATGGTATCGTACGACGACGGTAGGTCGATCAGGAACGTCACGCTTGCCGTGGCCATGAGATCGTTCGAGGACAGGACTGGACACAGACCGAACTTCAGGGACTTCGTGGAATCGGCAAGGAGCACCGATACGCTGAATCTTGAGATGTTTTCCGGTCTGTCATACGGTGCCAGGTCGTCCACGGAGCGGGAGATCATGTCCCTCGGGCGTCCGGTGGTGGAGATCTTCGAAGGAAGGGAGGAAGAATTGGCGGAATTGAACGATTTCATTCGTTCCGAGAACGCCTCATGCGCCCTGGTGGTCGGGCTCCCCGGGATCGGAAAGAGCACGTTGGCCTCTAAAGTATTCGAGGGCCAGATGAACCAGCGTTCGGCGCTATGGTATACCGTGCACGAGTGGGACTCGGTGCGGTCGGTCATGAGGGTGTTGATCAGTTTTTTTAAGAACTCGGTCAAGGATCACCATTTTCCAGATCTCGACCTCGAATTAGAGATCGCCGACATCTATTCCCCTTTGGTCCTCAGTTTGCGGGACAGCAAGCCCATCATCTTCCTGGATGACGTGGACCGGGCGACACCGAACGTTTCCGTTCTTCTCAGCCTGCTCCGCGAAGCGGTCGATTCGGCTCCCCCTTCGAAGATCGTTCTGGTATCCAGATCGGTCCCCCATTTCCTCGTTTCTAGTACTGCTAGAATCAAGCGTTTGGAGCTCAAATGCATAGATAAGAAAGCCTCCTCTGCGCTCGCATCCAAATGGGATGCCCATGACCCTGACACTGTGGCCGAGGAGAGCGGCGGTCATCCCCTGATGCTAAGGCTCGCCTGCGAGATCGGCACTGAGGCTGCCCGAGGAAGCATTGACGATATCCTGGGCGAACATTTCCAACGCGTTCTGACCGTCCAGGAAAAGAACATGTTGGAGTTCCTTTCGGTCATCCGGCTCCCCATACCAGCCAATGAATTGCCTGAGTTCCTCCCGGAGACCATGTCTTCGCTGAAGAGAAAGGGACTGGTCCAGGAATTCGCCGAGGGGATAGTTGTTCATCAGGTGATCCGTGCCTATTTCAATTCGAAGATCCCGCCGGAAGAGGCTGTCCGAATGCACCGGATCGCGGTCGAATACTGTCGCGGTCGAACCGGTGAAAGGTGGCGTCTGGAGGAGATCTCTCAGGATCTAGCGGCAGGAGAATGGGCCAATGCGATTGACGTGTTACTTGAAAACAGTGAAGCTCTTGTCTCTAGCTTCGCCGAGGAGTCGATGGCATTGGTCTTGGAGATTCCGATGGATGGCTTGGAACTTAGATCTGGAGCCCGACTATCATATGTCAAGGGAAGACTGCACTACACGTTGGGGAGGCCCCGCGAGGCTCTGGGTGATTTCGAGTTAGCTCTCTCCTTGTTTGAAAAAGGGCGGGACGAGGCGATGAAGGCCACTGTGCAGGAGTTCTATGCCCGTACATTGTCAGAAGCGAATATGATAGCGAAATCATTGGAGACGCATCATCAGGCCCTGTCATACTACGAGGATGTGGGAGATCATGCTGGCGAGATCCGTGAATGGATGGGGATCGGCTCGACCTGGAGGAGGGCCCATGGCCTTACCGATGCTATGCAGGCGTTCCAGACCGCTTTGAGAATTGCCCATGAGCAGAAAGACATGGCCGCGGTGGCGGCCAACCTCAATAACCTGGCTCTGCTCGAGTGGGAATCCGGCGATCTGAGGAAGGCGGAGGCGGACCTCAAGGAGTCCGTTTCAGTAGCTGCGACGACCGGGGATCCGGTGGGCGAGGGCATCGGGCAAACCAATCTCGCCGATCTGTATGCGGTCCAACTGAGGGAGAAGGAGTCGGAGAACCTCCGTCTTGAGTCTGCGGAGACGTTCAGAAGGGCAGGGGACATCGTCCAGTACAAAAAGACAAAGGCCAGGTGGGCCCAGGAGCTGTCGAGGGCGGGACGGGGCAGAGAGGCCGCTGGAACATTGGAAGGTTTGATCGGGGTATCTGGAAGGTCGCTCCGGCCGGGTCGCAGCCGAAGGTCAACAAACATCGACGACGGCGACTTGGCCTTATTGCTGGCATTGATCGATGTGCATAGGACCTCCGGAGATCATCACGAGGCAGTAGGTGACATTAAGACATTGTCTAGTTTGGCCAAGGACATGGAACGCAAGGACCTGGAGGCTCAAGCCGGGATGGAGGCTGCCCTGACCGAGGAGTCATTTGGTGATCTAACAGTCGCCCTCGGTCACCTAAAGAGGGCGGAAAGTATCCTGCGGGAACAGGGGAACAGCGAGGGTCTCGGAGCGGTCTATCTGAGGGCTGGAATGATCCGCATGCAGATGGGGCGGAGGAATGAGGCGCTAGTCGATTTCCGTGAAGCGGCCAGGCATGCGGAACTTTCGGGCAATGTCATCGCCTATGCGACCGCTCTTGATGAGTTGGGCGAGGCTCTCGGTTCGGTCTCACCGGAGGGCAGGGAGTACCTCGAGAAGGCGAGACAACTAAGGAAGGGTGGCGGATTGAAGGCACCGTATCGATCCCTGTTGAATTGAACAGGGTGAGCGGGCGAGACCCTATTCTTGGAATTGTCTTACAATCGTCCTCTATTCCTCGACCAGTGATGTCTTCTTGTTGTTCCAAATATAGATGCCAAAAACTGCGATGATGGCTGCGTTCGCGACCAGGCCCACGATCAGATATGCGTACGCCGTCGCCCCGCTGGCTATGCTAAATGCCGGGGTGATCAGACCAACCGCGGCCCCTATTAGCGCGACTGCGCCTGCCGACATGGCCACGAGAAGCATCACGAAGAAGAAATTTCCGCGCATGGCCAGGTTCAGGTCCTCCGTCGAAGCCCCGCGCATGGCCAGGACCTTCCTGACCCATATCAGGTGAATGTGGGAACGGAACAGCAAGCTGGCACATAGCAGCGCCACCCCGTTCAGGAAGATGTAGATCTCTGGAAGGTCGTTGGAGAACAGACCGAAGTTGACCTCCAACCCCCTCAGGTACATCCAGTCGATCTTAGAGTAGAACAGAATCGCCGGGATGAGCATAATCCATCCTGACCTTAGGGTGGCTTTCAGCCGCTTCTCGCTGATGATACCGATCAGAACTACGATGAACATCATTCCGATCAGCAGAATGTCAGTGTTGAAACCAATACCCAGTGCACGGAAGAAGCTTGACGCCCCAAATCTCAGGTATACGTAGAATCCGTAGTTCATCAGCGTGATCACGCTCATGACGAATGCTAACAGAACGACCAGCGTGGTCAACGCCCGAGGCAGAGGGTGCAGCCGGTCCTCGACGGATGGTCCAGCCATCTCACTTCCTCCTGAGGCCCTTGAGCATTAGCTCGTTCAGGCTCTGCCCCCGCGGGTCCCAGGGGACAACGGTCGTGCCGGCGCCGGCAAGCGACCTCACGGAAGAGAGCGACAGCAGTTTCGTCGCCATGGTCCCGGCCTCCTCCGCCGGGTTCGTCGGTATCAGGCTGTTGCCGTCGACATGCAGGACCAGCACTTTTGACCGGGGGCCGGAAGAGAGGCGCATCTCCCGGATACCAGCCCTTAGCTCCTCCACGTTCTCTGGCCTGACCATGGTGATCACGATGTACAGAGGGCTGGACCCGACCAGGTGTCCGCGGCAAGCTCGCACGTCCTCTTTCAACTTGCCCCTCAGCTTGGTCATCTCCACGCCGAGCAGCAGCTTCGATATCATGGCCCTCTGCCGTCTCCCGACGTCGGGCAGTATCTGACGTCCTGAGTTGAAGGCCTTCAGTCCAACGCGGCAATTCCTTGCCAGATAGAACTGGGAGAGACCGTTCGCCGCCTTGACCGCGTGCTCGAAGGCGTTCTCCACGCTGGTTCCGACGGACATCGCCTCCGATGCGTCCAGGAAGATCCATACCACCTGTTGGCCCTCCTTTTCATACTCGTTGACCAGGGGATTGCTGATCTCCAGGTCTGCGTTCCTCACACTGGCCTTCCAATTGATGTGCCGGAACGGGTCCCCGTTGCGGTACTCGCGCAGTTCCTTGAAATCTGTGGTGGTGGAACCGAGCTTGCTCGCCGCCCCCAGGGGCATGGGGATCCGGGAAAGCAATCTCGGGTCCCTCATCTTGCGCATGTCCATTGGGCGTTGCTGGACCAGCAGTTCCACCGGGTCCTTTCCGGGCACGATCACGTTCTCTTCTATCCCGGCGAAGTCGATCGATTCGATCTTCGAGTTGCCAATGCTGTAAACGCCTCGCTTGGTGCACTCCACGCGGTACTGCATCGGCACCTGGAGCGGCGCCCCCGATTTCCAGAATACCCGGAAGTTGTTGCCCTCGGCGAGCCGGAAGTGCGCCGGCAAACTATCCCCGACCGTTACTATTCCTATTCCGTCCTGCACGGAAAGCTCGGAGCTGACCGTCATGTCCTCGTTGACGTAGGCGTTCAGTCGGGGGACTGGCCGGGACACATTCATCCTGGTCGGAGAATGATACACCATGGAGAGCACCACGAAAAGCATCGGCACGAGAGAGAGCAGCACGATCAGCAAGTTGCCCAGGAATATCCCGACCACCAGAAGTATGGCGAAGGTCTTGAACTCGGCCGAGACCCGGGGAAGCATCAATTCACTTCCGGTCGAAATCCTTGGGCACCGGGGTCTGAGCAACAATGGTTTCGACCACCGACTGCGGTGTGACCCGGTTGTCTATCTCGTACTCCATCTTCATGATGATGCGGTGGCACAGCGCTTCTTGGACGAAGAGCTTCACATCGTCCGGCGTGACGAAGTCCCGGCCCATCATTGCTGCATGCGCCCGGGATACCTTCAACAGTGACAGGGAACCTCTGGGTGACGCGCCCACCTCCACCGCCTCATGAGCTCTCGTGGCGCGCACTATGGTGCTCACGTAGTCAAGGATCTGGTCGTCAACGTAGATACCCTTCTCCACCAGATCCTGCATCTCCACGAACTTGGTCTGGTCCATGGCTGCGACCAGGTGTTCCACCGGATCGTCAGCCTGCCACCTTATCCGGCGCCGCAGGATCTCGCTCTCCAGCTGGGTTGTCTTGACGTAACCGGTGGCCATCTTGAGCAGGAACCGGTCCATCTGCGCCTCCGGCAGCGGGAACGTGCCCTCTTGTTCGATGGGGTTCTGGGTGGCGATCACGAAGAACGGCTTGGTTAGCTGGTGGGTCGTACCCTCGATGGTCACCTGCCGTTCTTCCATGGCCTCGAGCAATGCCGACTGGGTCTTGGGAGGGGAACGGTTGATCTCGTCGGCAAGCAGGATATTGGTGAAGACCGGCCCCTTCTCCAGCACGAACTCCGAGGTCCTAGCTCTCCAGATCCTTGTGCCAAGGATGTCCATGGGCATAAGGTCCGGGGTGAATTGTACCCGGCCCCAATTGCATCCGGTGACCTTGGCGAACACCTTGGCCAGCAGGGTCTTGCCCAGTCCGGGCTTGTCCTCGAACAGCACATGCCCGTTCGCTAGCGCCGCGCAGAGCAGCTTTCTGAGTATGAGCTCATCGCCCACGAACACTCCGCCGGTCGCATCGATTATGTTCTTCGAACACTGCCTATATTCTGGTATTTCCATTCTATCCCTCTGTGATCCCTGCCGGGTTGGCACGATCGGACAAGAGATAGCCAGCGCCCAGGACCTGTGCCGTTTGGTCGAGTGCGTCGAACGCTATCTTGGTCCTCTCCTCTCTGGTCATGGCCGCCTCGTCACCGAGGGCCCACCGGAAAGCGAACCTCTGTTCCCTGATGGTATAACGGACCACTTCCCCGATTACCCTCTCTATCTCGTTCGGGTTCGTGCGGCCCTGGACCAGTACCGTCGTCAGCAGGACCACCAGCGGTTCCCTCTTGCCCTCGACGATGAACTGGTCCACCACGCTCTGGGCGTAACCAGTATCCCCCCGGTCTTGATAGATTGACTGGACCAGCCTGTGGGTGTCGCAGAAATCCTGCTTCTTTTCCTTGGAACGGAAATAGGAGAAGAACTTGTAGACGATCACAATGATCGCGATGGCCACCACGATCCACTCAGCCAAAAGGGTCTGGTCCGGCGCCTTCTGGGCAATGGCGCTCCTCAGCTTGAGCGCGTACACGAACACCAGGGCCAGGACGACCGTCACAGTGATCATGTTGGAAGCGTTGCGGAAGAAACGCCCGATCATGCGAACGACCTGGTTGCTGTGCTCGTGCAGGATCCCTAACAAAGATAGCAACGCCACCATCACTGCAACCATCTGTGGCACTCCGCGCAGGGTGTCCGAGACGGACGTTAATGCCACTCCCAATTCCAGGGTCAGGCCCAGCATCACGATGACCACCGCCCTTCCCACCAGCCAGTAGTGCTCCGAATAGGCCTTGGCGAGGTAAGCGACGACGGTCAAGAACCCCGTCAACATCAGCATCAGTCCGAATTCCAGTGTGCCTTTCGGAGCGTTCGGGAAGAAGATGGTCAGCAACCCCAACAGTAGTGTCAGGGTCAGTGCCTTGATTCCGGAGTGTAGCGAGTCTGCCACCTTGCCCTTGGCCAAGGCACCGATCAGCCCGGAGGCCAGGTAGCATCCGGCCACGGCGCAGACTCCAGGGTATACGAACCAAAGGTTGATCCTGCTGCCAGGTGGGCTCAGCACCGTTAATGCCCCGGTGGCCATGAGCACGATCGCGACTGTGATGATCACTATTAATATGGCCTTCCTTCGAGCCTTCGTCGTCCCTTCGCCATTCCCAGGCGCCTTGCTCCTAAATGCCATTGGTTCATCTCACCTGGTCCGAGGCTCGGAACATGCGTTCGTACTCCGGCCGCCCGACCGGCCTCTGGCTGAACTGGGCGATCTCGAAGAGCGAGATCACGACGTCAAGCTGTCCATGTAGGGAACGGTCCAGCCTATTCTCGATGGTTGCTTGCAGTTCCCTAGGGGTCATGGAATCGGAAATTCCGTTCCCCTGGGTCTTCCAGAAGTCGAATGACGAACGGTACAGCCTTACGGTCTCCTCCCGGTAGTTCACAACCCGGACCGCTATTGTGGTCGTGCCGAGGGGACCTGACACGGACAGGAGGTGATCGCCTTTCTGAAGTGTTACGGTGAATGTGTCCGAACCGGAATCCAGGTTCACCTTCGACCCGTTGCCGTCGATGTCCAGATGCAAATCCCCTTGCCCTCCGGAGATTTGGAATAACAATGGTTCGTTCTCTCCCCAGACCGGGGGCAATTCCTCACCGATCTGGGGGAAGGTAAGGACATAAGGCGATGTTGACAGCCTCGTCGCCGGAGTCGGCAATACTTCCTGCACGGCCAGACCGGTCCTCTTCCTGCTTCGTAAGATCATGAACGCGATCATCGCCACGACGGCGATCATTCCCAACAACCCGATAAGCAGCCAGTCAGTGCCAGAACCGAACCCTGAGGGGGAGTAGTGGACCACGGCTGAGGACGGTTGATAGATCGAGGTACCATTGAACTTGACCATATAGTCGGTGTCATCGCTTGGGTTCAGCGAGAATTCTGATCCGACCTTGCTGAAGCCGATATCTACGTTGGTCTGGTCCGTCCTTTGCAGCAGGATCGGCATCGAGAGCATGACTTGATTATGGTCGTCGAGCAGCGTCGCATCGACCTGGTTGCCGTCCAGTTCCACCCTCATCGTGGTCATGGACGTCACGTTCAGGTAGATCTCGCAGCGCTTGATCGAACTGACCTCGAACGCCATCTTGCTCGGTCCGAGGGCTTGGTGGTATGTTACCGCGATGGTGACGTTGAAGCGTCCGCCTTGATCCGTCATGTAAGTCCCGAGGCTCAAGTTCTCTAGGAAAACCAAAACCGAACGGTTCGCGACTGGCAGTTCTGATGCGTGGACCAGGACGAAAAGCTTGTTATCATAGCCCCTGACCATGAACGAGGGCGCGGTTTCCACTGTGACATCGAGGACGGTAACGGTCTTGTTTGCCGTCGTTCCATAGAGTGTGGTATTGCCAGTGTAGATGGCGCTAAAGGTATAG
>JBEKDM010000010.1:0-32379 GCA_050014375.1 Methanomassiliicoccales archaeon
CGATCATGTTGATCTCGCTGCTCCGGGTCCTGAACATCGGGATGCCGATATTCTTCAATATGACGCTTTACTGGATGCCATTCGTTTATGGCGCAATAATCTTGTCCGCGTACATCCTTTGGAGACTGACCTCCCTCACGATCGCGAAGGAAGGCGCTGGCAGGATGAACCTCAAGGAGTTCCTGTCGGACCGCGCCCATCGTGCCTGGACGTTCCTGAACGGCGGGGGGATGGTCCACAAGTCCCAATGGGACAACCTCTATATCCCGGCCGGGATACTCATCGGACTGGTGCTCGCGAACATGGAGTACAGGGTGCTCGGTCCCAACCCGCTCATCCCCGATCTGACCGCGTTCAACCTGATCGTGCTGGCCTTTGTGATGGTCATGTTCGTCGGTTTCGGTGAGGAATTGGTATTCAGGGGCTTCCTGCAAACAAGGGTGGAAGGCCACTGGGGAATTAATGTCGCGTTGTTGGTCTCCGCATTGACCTTCTCCATCATGCACTCTGGGTACTCCAGCGTGCCTTATCTGCTCTTCGTGTTCTTCGTCGGTCTGTTGCTTGCCATACTGTTCTGGAAGAGCCGAAGCCTGATGTTCGTGGCTCTGATACACGGTACCCTGAACTTCTTCCTGTTCTCGTTCCTGCCCTTTGGGTGGGCCTTCAAATTCTGAAGGCTCGCTATTAGGGACGGAAAAAGATCCATTTAGTAGCCGATACGACACAATGGCAGAGTTCTGTCTCCCTGGTGTCAGTTATTATAATAATTTCCTGTCATTGACACTACTTCTCGGCCACCGTGTGGCCATGATGATTTGAGGGTAATACAAATGGTGGTCAATAAACGCGACGTCATCTCGATGTTGGACCTCAAGGACGATCTGGAAGACGTCCTTGTGTTGGCAGCAGAGCTCAAGAAAGGTAAGTATCGCAACGCCGAGCCCCTCAAGGGCAAGTCCATGGCGATGATCTTCGAGAAGGCGAGCACGCGTACCAGGGTCTCGTTCGAGGTGGGAATGACCCAGCTCGGTGGACACTCCATATTCCTCAGTCCCAAGGACATGCAGATCGGCCGGGGTGAGACCGTGGCGGACACCGCCAAGGTCCTCAGCCGCTATGTCGACGTTATCATGTACCGGGCCTTCAAGCATGACATAATGCTGGAGCTGGCCCAGAACTCCTCCGTCCCGGTGATCAACGCCCTGGACGATCTCGAGCACCCGTGCCAGATATCCGCTGACCTGCTGACCATCAAGGAGCACAAGGGGAAGTTGGAAGGTCTCAAGCTGTCGTACGTGGGCGACGGGAACAACGTCTGCAACTCGCTCATGCTCGGAGCCGCAATGACCGGCATGGATTTCGTCGCCGGATGCCCCAAGGGCTACCAGCCGAACCTCGATATCACAAAGAAAGCGAAGGACATAGCCAAGAAGAACAAATGCACAGTCACGGTCGTGGAGGACCCGAAGGTCGCGGCCAAGGACGCCGATGTTCTTTACACCGATGTCTGGGTGTCCATGGGCGAGGAGGACGAGGCCGCTCAGAGGGAGCGCGTCTTCAAGCCGTACCAGATCAATTCTGATCTGGTCTCGCTATCCAAGGACGATTCGATAGTGCTCCATTGCATGCCGGCACACCGCGGCATGGAGATCAGCGCAGAAGTGATCGACGGTGAAAGGAGCGTCGTCTTCGACGAGGCGGAGAATCGTCTGCACGCGCAAAAGGCTATCATCCTGACCTTGATCGGTCAGCCCATCTGAGCCGAGACTATGCGGTCGATCTCGGCCAGGAAGTCCGCTTCCTTTCCCGGCGGGATGGTCGCACCGGCCGCGATGTTGTGACCGCCCCCGGTGCCCCCGACCGACTCTGAAGCCCGGCGCATCGCCGAGGAAAGGTCCAGTCCTTTCTCCACCAGTTCCTTCGTTCCCCGGGCGGAGGCCTTGGTCATCTCGATGTTCTGGTCATCCACGCTCACGGCGAAGGCGAGCAAAGGGCGGTCGCAGGGTATGTCCCCTGAACCGAGAAGCATCCCGGCCACGATGCCGACGACCGTATCTTCCACCGGGAGGCAGAATGAACCATCCCCGTTCCTCAGGTACTGGACAGAGCCGAGCACGATCCGGTCCTTGCCCTTCACCATCTCGATGGCCCCCTTCAGGTTGTCCCGGTGGTTCTGCAGGTTGCGCAATGCGTTCTCCTTTTCGCGCTTCAGGTGCGGCCCCTTGATGCAGACCTCCAGGCCTGTCGGGGCCTTCTCGTAACGGCCGCAGGAGTTGAGCAAAGTGGCAAACTCCTTGGCGTCGTGCATGACCGTCCTCGGTTCCTCCCGGATGAGGGAATACACCTCTCCCATCAGCCGGGACGCCGCCTTGCCATCCGGGTTGATTCGTGCCAGCACTTCCTTGATGGCACCGGATATGCGGTCCTTCTCCTCCGCCCTGAGGTCCGCCCAGCATCTCCAGCGACCGTCCTCCTTCAGCGGTATGCCCAACCCGGTCAGGAATTCGAGGCACATGTCATAGTCGTTGGTAAGCCCTGGAAGGTTCGGGTCCGATGAATATCTGAGGTAGTTTGCGAGCGGTCGGCTCTCCCGTCCGAAGTAACGGAGATCATGCGATGTACGGACGCTCCCGATTGTCTCCGCATCCTCCAGAATCCTGCGGTTCAGTCCGATGAGGCGACATTCCGAGGAGTCCTGGAAATCCCCCACCGCACCGACGATGGCCAGGTGTGCCAGGCTCTTGTTCCTTCCATCCATGGCCTTGGCGATCGAGTAGGCCGCTCCCGCCCCGCTCATCTCCTTGGAGCCATCGAAACCGAAGAGATGAGGGTTCAAGTGTCGGCTTTTGCCGGTATCGAAATCAAAGAGGTTGACCTGCCCTTTCTTCTTCAGTTGGGCAGGGCCGGCCGGGTCTACCTCGTGATGGTCGGCGATGCACAGACCTGGGTGGTCCAGTTTGGACGAGTAGCCGCTTCCCAGGTCCACGAGCAGGACACCATCGGATTCGATCTTATTGATGCGTTTGATCTCGTTCTCGTCGATCTTCTTGATGAAATTGTAATGCACGTCAATGCGTTGGTCCTGCAGGGACTTGTACGCGATGGAGGTGGCGGTGATGCCGTCGGCGTCGATGTGGCCGACCACGGTGACCTTCTTGCAGCTGAGGAGAAAATCTGCGATCTCTTTGGCCTGGCTATCGAATCCTGTCAGGTCTTTATGCTCTGCGTTCATAGCTTGCATTGATGTCCCTCAACATGTTATCTTTCATGATATTGTAAACGATGTCTGCCAGCGGTTCGAGGTTCTTTACGTCCTCGGCATTGTATCTGGTCAGTAGGTTCAGGGCATTCCGATTTCCTTTCCTGCTCCAAAGATGCCACAGGTAGACTGCCTGTTCTCCGGTAACGTACTCGAGCTCCTGCGGTCTCGAAATGCCGATCTGCTGTTCTACGGATTTCAACCCGCCATGGTAGCCTGCTTTCGGGCAAACGTGACGCAGATCATAGTGTGGAACGCGGGGAACACTGAAGGGGAACTCGTGCTCGATCATCGGCAGGTCGAATGAGCTTCCATTGAAAGTGACCAGCATCTTCACTCCTTCGAATGCTTGCTTGATCGTCCCTTGGTCGAGGTCCTTCCCCCTCACCAGGGTGGTCATCTTGCCGTTATGCAATATACCGACCATGGTCACGACATGCCCCGGTCCAACGCCGTCGGATTCGATGTCCAGATATGCCGTGCCTTGCCTTAGCTCATCGAAGAGGCGCCACTGTTCCGTCGATGGCAGAAGACCGCAGAAATATTCCGTTCGTTCTCGGCTCAGGAAATCCTCCGCTTCCGTGAGGCGGGAGTCCAGGTCTTCCTTCCTTTTCTTCGAGAAGCCGGCGATATGGTCGCTGGAAAGGAATTCGTTCCAGTTCGTCGCCCCCTTGCTCCATATGCGCCTTTCGGTCGCCCGGCCAATGCTGGGCAGGAACACGAAGGAACGGCGTATCATCCTCTTAGCGGACGCGCTGCCTAATCAAATCGTTTTCTATCGGTCATACGAAAGTAACCTGCATGATCCCGAACGAGGACAATGTCAACTGAGGCTCAAAAAGTTCAAGTCATCCGGCTCGATTGTTCCGCTGAACACCAGGAAGAGAACAATGTTCAATGTCCAGATATTTCCCGGGGTCAAAATCACAAACGACCTCTGCCTATGGATGGAGGATAGGGGCACCCTAGCCATGGCCGATCTCCACATCGGGCTAGAGGCGGCGCTGGAGCAGACGGGTGTTCACATTCCGAGGATCCAGTCCGCCACCATGAAGGAGTCGCTCATACGGATCCTCGACCGTTACGATCCCGACACGATCTTGATACTTGGGGATCTGAAGCACGAGTTCTCCGGCAACCTGGACCAGGAGTGGAGGGATGTCCGGGACATACTGTCGATGTTGCGGGACAGTGCCACGGTCAAGGTGGCGAAAGGGAACCACGATAACTATCTGGCCAATATCTCGCAGAGGCTCGGGATCGAGGTCGCCGACAGCTTCGAGATCGACGGGATCGCATTCATGCACGGACATGTGCAAAGCACCCACCGGCCGTTGGTCATCGGTCACGAGCACCCCTCGGTACGCATCTTCGACCGAGTAGGTGCCTACCTGAAATTGCCCAGTTTCCTGCATTTCGAGAGCGAGGAGATCCTAGTCCTTCCGGCCTTCTCGCCGCTGGCGGCAGGTACGGATTTCACCAACCTAGGTCGGGCCGATACCATGTCCCCGGTGCTCGAGGATGCTGATATCGAGGATGCCAAGGTCTATGCCTGCACGGAGATCGGACTATTAGCACTGGGCACCATCAGGGACCTTGGCCAGATCAGGACCTTCTGATATCAGGTCTCATTTTCCGACGACCACCAACGATATCATGAAAATAACGATGAGGATGATCATCGCAACTATAACCAACGCCACAATGGCGTCTCCTTTTCCCCTCGACCGCCTAATGACAGTGTCCGTCCTTCTCTCCAATCGTCAACTCCCCCATTCCAAAAATGAATCCGAGTATTTATTGGCCGCGATGGATTTCTATGATCAGGAATCCTCTTTCGACGGGGTCCTGACCTCCCAGACCAGGAACACGCTCAGCACCGTCCTGATGCCGACGACCATTGCCAGAAGGATGAGGTCATTGAACGACGGGGCCACGAAGGATGTCAGTATGTCCCCTGCAATGAAGAAATCAAGTCCAAGGACGATCAGTTGGGTGAACTTCCGCTTCAGGTCGAAATAGTCCATGGGCAATTTTTTCAATGCCCTATAGCCCAGCTTACCGGCGGTCGTGAATCCGCCGATGGATACGATGACCACCCCGACCGCGCTGAACACCAGGGTAAGGTACTTGGTGATGTCTGTGAGGCTCAAGTTGATATCGGTCAGTAGGGTGGTCTCTATGGCCATGATCGCACCTATGAGGGCCCGGTCCCCTCGGGCGGTTCGGCAACCGGGGTGGCGGTGACCTCATCCCTGACCTCCGGTTCTCCTGGCTTCTTTTTCAATACGATCTTCTTGCTTGGTGGGATTTGTATCACTCGGTATTCGAACGGCTTCAAGGCCAGGTCGTAGACGTGCATTTCCCTGAGGTATACAGCTTCAGAATACTTCGGCTCCATCGAGATGGTGTTGGTCGGGCAGACATCCACGCAGGTGCGGCAGGCGATGCACCGGGCTCGTGCGATCGTCTGGGTCTTGCGCTCCTTGTTTGTAGTGATGGCCAATGTGGGGCAGTTCTTCTCGCACAGGCGGCACCAGATACATTTCTGGATATCCCATACTACCCGGCCCCGGTTGGTATCGGGAATGTCCGGCTTCTCGAATGGATAAAGGACCGTGATCGGACGGGAAAACAGGTTCTTCAATGTGCTTTTCAACATGGACATGAGGATCACCTGTCACAGCAACAAATGCACGGATCAACGGAGACCGCGATCGGTGCCACGTCCGCCAGCTGCGCCCCCCCGATCATTGCTGCGATGGCCGGGATGTTGACGAAGGCCGGGGTCCTCAGCTTGATCCGGTCAAGCTTCACCTCGCCCTTGGCTTTGAGGTAGTAGTACAACTCGCCCCTCGGCGCTTCTACCCTGCCCACCCCTTCGGCTAGGGGATGTCCCTTGACCGGGGTAAGGAACGGCCCATCTCGGATCAGGTTCAGTGCCTGGCGGATGAGGTCGACCGACTGGATCACCTCGTCCATTCGCACCATGTTGCGGGCGTAAACGTCGCCTTCTTCGTAGAAGATCGGCCGGAACTTCATCCCGTCCACACCATATCCTGCAAATCCGGTCAGACGGATGTCGTGCGGCATCCCGCTGCCCCGGCCGACCGGGCCGACCACGCAGTAGCTCTCGGCCTCCGATTTATTCAGTATGCCCACGCCCCTGGTCCTCTTTCGGAACGTACTGTCAGTGCGTATCACCTTCTGCAGTTCCAAGAACTTCGGTTCCATGATGTCCATGGTCTTCTCGATGTCCTTCAACTGCTCGTAGGTGACATCCTTCCTCAACCCCCCGATCGCGTTCATGCTGTAATGCACCCGGTTTCCGGAGACCCGATTCACCAGCATCATTATCTCTTCCCTTTCCCGGAAGAACTGCATGAACAGATTCTCGTAACCCAGCGCTTCGGCCGTATGCCCCAGTGCCAGGAGATGCGACGTCAGCCTTTGGCATTCCATCATGATCGTGCGGACCAGGTTGGCCCGGTCGCTCACCTTCACATCGAATGCGTTCTCCAGGGCCTGGACATAGGCCGAGGAATGGTGGTAGGAACAGATGCCGCAAACCCGTTCACAGAGGAACACCGTCCGTTTGTAATCCTGGGCCATGGCGTGCTCCATGCCCCGGTGGTTGTAGCCGATGTTGATGGTCGCACCTACCACCTTTTCTTCCTCCAAGATAAGCTTGAGGTTCATGGGCTCGAGGAAGCTGGAATGCTGCGGTCCGAAAGGTATCACACTGACGCGGCTCATGGTTTCACCTCTGGGACCTTCTCTGCCGCCGGCAATGGCGCGGGTGGCAAGGGCGTTGGCGCCGCATTCGTCTCGATCGGTTTGAGCGGTTTTTTCAATGGTGTCACGATGCCCTTCCCCGGGGTCAAAAGCAATCCACCCTCGATGCCCTTGAAATGGAGCCCCATCATGTCCACTATCTCGCGCTCCATGTTGAGCGCGGCGGCATAGTGGGAGGTAAGGCTGTCAAGCTCATCCTCGGCCTTGACCGTATACCGGACCTCGGTGTATTGATTGTTGTAATGGAATGCATAGATCAGCTCGAACGACCCGTCCGCGTTGTCGTTGGCCACAATAGCGATCAGCCTCGGTCTCGGGAACTTGAAAGCCATACGGTCGACCTTGGACCTGATGTCATTGACGGGTTTCGGTTCCTTGCTCTTCGTTTCATCGGTCATGGTCTTGCCTCCGGGGCAGGGCCGGTCTCCGGCGATGCTTCTTCCTTTTTTTCCTCTGCCTCGATCTCGGTGCCCGCGACCACCTTCTCCTTCCACTTGGAGATGGCTAGCACAACACCGTCGATTATCGCCTCGGGACGGCAGGCGCATCCGGGGACGTAGACGTCGACCGGGATCACCCGATCAATGCCCCCGTCGACATTGTAACAGTCGAAGAACGGCACTCCGTTCGTAGCGCAGTTACCGCATGCCACCACTACCTTTGGCCCAGGGGTCTGGTTGTATAGGGTCATCAGTCGGTCCTCGGTCTTCTTGGTGACCGGGCCGGTAAGCAGCAGGATGTCAGCATGCTTGGGGTTCGCCTTGTTGACCATGCCGAACCGTTCCACATCATATTTTGGGGTCAGCAGGGCCCAGACCTCCAGGTCGCAACCGTTGCAGCTCCCGGTATCGAAGTGCAATATCCACGGTGATCTCATCCGCATCTTTTCCTTCAAGGCCATGTGAACACTCCCTTGTCCGCGAGGAAAACGATCAGGATGTTCACTACCGTCAGTGTCATCCCGAAAGTCAAAGTGAACTTCACCATCCTTGTCCTGGTAAGCCTGGCGGTGCTGTTGTCGATGATAAGCGCCACAAGGAAGAAGACGAGCACGATCATGACCTTCCCGGCGATCGAGACATAGACGTTCGGGTCCTGGAAGAATAGGGTCATAATACCGAACACGATCCCCAGTTCGAACCAGTGGGCGATCTCTGTGAATGCCAGGTACCTTCCGGAGTATTCCACGTACGGTCCAGAGATGATCTCGGTGTGAGCCACTGCGATATCGTAAGGCGATTTTTCCATCTTGATGAGGATCACCGGAAGCAAGGCGAGAAGGGCCAGCGGTAGAACGACGATCAGGTCCCGACCTATGCCATTGGAAAGGAACGTCCCCTCCCGGTATCCGATGGCAAAGATCGCCAGGAAAAGGACCGGCTCGTAAGCCAGTATCTGCAACAGTTCTCTCTGAGCACCGAAGTATGAGAAAGGCGAACGGGCGCTGAACGCTCCCATCACCAGGGAGAACGATCCAGCACCGGAAACAAAGAAGATGATCAGCAGGTCACCTCCGGTGACCAGCAGTGTGAACGCTGAGAGCTGGAGCAGCATCGCCGCCACGCCGAACACGGCTTGGCTATTGTTCATCAACCTCCGTTCCTTACCGAACAGCTTGATAAGGTCGTAGAATGGCTGCAATATTGGCGGCCCCACTCGGTTTTGCATCCGCGCGGTCAGTTTCCGGTCCAGCCCCATCAGCAATCCTATCGCGAAGGGAGAAACGACCAGCAGGACCATCATCACGATCAGGTCGTCCGTCGAGATCATTTGAACACCTCCAGGGCGATCGGCAGTGCAACCAGCGCGATAAGGATCAGTATCGCGACCACATTGCTACCGAGCGTCATCCTCATCTCCAGTTTCTCGTCGGCGTAGTACAGGCCGCCCAGGTCGAACTCCGGATCCTCTCCGCCAGTATATGCCTGGGCGAGATCCTTCCGGTTCGGTCTAAAGAGGAAGCCGAGCCCCAGGAAGATGAGGCCGACCACGATCAAGATCAGGACAATAGGGAAGGCCCCAAGACCGGTGGTCAGGGAGAACGTCTCATTGCCAACAGGCGTGGTATAGTATCTGCCCACGAACGGGTCCACCAGGTATTTGGTCACCAGGTTGATACCGAACGACATGAGGATCCCGGCGACCATCAGGGCGGCCAAGGTGGATCGGTAAAGAGCCGGTACCTTCTCCTTAAAGACGGTCGGTCGTTCGGTCATCGGACCGGTGGCGAAGATCTTACCGAGCCACTTTCCATAATAGACGATCGAGGCAGCAAATCCGACGGCCAGGATTATTCCGATCAATGGGAAAGAGACGTTCGCCTCGGAGACGATCCATTTCCCCGCGAACATACCGAAGGGCGGGAGCAGGATCATGAAGACCCCGATGAATATGGATATTGAGACGAAGGGCATCCGATCCCTCAGATATGCCATGTTCTCGATGTCCTCGGAACCTGTCTCGTCCTTTATCACTCCGACGGACATGAACAGCAAAGCCTTCGATATCGCGTGGAACAGAAGGATGATGACCGCCGCGGTGATCGATAGCGGCGTGTTCAGTCCGACACACACGATTATCAGCCCTAGGTTGCCGATGGTGGAATATGCCAACACCCGCTTGGAATTGCTCTGTGCGATGGCGAGCAGGGAGGTCGCCAGGAACGAGACGGTACCAACGATCCCTATGATCCAGACGATCACATCCTGCCCTACCAGGTTTGGCGATAGGCGCAAAAGGAAGTATACGCCCAGGTTAACCATGGTGGCCGAATGCAGTAAGGCCGAGACCGGCGTCGGAGCGACCATGGCCCCGAGTAGCCACTTCTGGAATGGCACCTGAGCCGATTTGGTGAATGCCGCGACCGCCATCAATGCGAACGGCAGCAGCTGCAGCCCGACGATGCTGGTCCCGGCCGGAAGGGCGGATATGGTGAGAGCATTGAAGTAATAATAGGACAGGACGATCGATGCCAGAAGGAGCACTCCACCGCCCAAGGTTATTTCGGCGGCGATCCGGGCCGACTTTATCGCCTCATCCGTTTTAGTGTGCCTGATCAGCAGGAAGGATGTCAGCGTGGTCACCTCCCAGAAGAAGAAAAGCCATAGAAGGTCATTGCAGAAGACGGCCCCGTTCATGGCTCCGACGAAGATGAGCATCACTGCGAAGAACCGGGGTTGGTTCCCATCGTTCCTCATATATCTAACTGCGTAAATGATGATGACCGATCCGACCAGCGACGTTATGAGCATCATCACGATACTGAGATAGTCAGCGAAGATGACCGGGTCTACTGCCTTGTCCATGACCATCGACTGGAAGATGACCATAGGTATGATCTGAAGAATTGCGAAGGCGACTATCCACCTGCTCCTATCCCGGACACCCACATAGATGAAATATGCCATGAGCGTGAGGTCGAGAGCAAGGATCACCCACTCCATGGGGAACAGCTCGTTCGCATTGGCTGATATGGATGTAATGTTGTTGGCAGCCATATATCCCAACAGGCCAAGCGCCAACACGATCGTGGTGGCAGTGAACCCGGCGACGATCGTCCAGGGTGAGGTGCCGCGCTTTCGGGTAAGGCATAATAGGCCCCCCAGGGTCGGGACCACGATCAGGAGAAGGAGGTACAATATAGGGGCCTGCATGTCAACCGGAACAACATTCCAATCTCACCCATATTATATTTGCCGTCCAGAAGTATTTATTGGAAAGAGCCAGGCCTATTGTCGATATCCATCGAAAGGGTGTCGGAAATCTAATTAGTGAACAATGCGTTGGAGGTAAGGGTGAATGAAGGTTGGCGGAATGCATAGTGTGTGGGTCGGTCCTAAAGAAGAACCAGAAAAAGTGTCCTAATTGCGGTGCTTCTCAGGACGAGGATGACGATTATTAAACCCGGACCGACTGACCATCCAGCAAGATGGTGGCGTCAGGAGGGGGATGCGCTGATGTGCCTGTTATGTCCGCGCAGGTGCCTTATCCCAGAGGGGATGACCGGATTCTGCAATACCCGGGCCAATTTATCCGGCAAGTTGATTACACTGACCTATGGTCGCGTTTGTGCAACGGCGGTCGACCCGGTGGAAAAGAAACCGATATTCCATTTCCATCCGGGTGCCATGTTGTACTCCGTTGGTACGTTCGGATGTAATCTGGACTGCGGTTTTTGCCAGAACGCTGTTCTGGCTCGATCTAATATCGATGAGGCACCATCCGATTACGTGCCGCCCGATGAGCTTGTCCGTACTGCTTTGGATAAAAAAGTCGACGGTATCGGATGGACGTTCAACGACCCGGTCGTATGGTCCGAGTACATCATCGACGTCTCGATGATCGCACACGATCGCGGACTGTTCTCTTTGCTGAACACGAACGGATACATAGAGCCTCAGGCGAGGGAGGACCTTCTGGAGAACATCGATGCGGTCAAAGTGGATATCAAAGGTTTCGATGAGCGGACATATCGTGAAATGTGCCAAGGTGAGCTCACTGCAGTTCTGGAGACCTGCATCAGCGTCAAGGAGAAGGGAATACACCTAGAGCTTGCATATCCTGTGATCCCTGGTAAGACCTCCGACTTCAAGATGTTGGCTAAATTCGGGGATTGGGTCATCGATGAACTTGATCGTGACATCCCGATCCATCTTTTCCGGTTTCAACCAGCATATCGTTTGTCCCATCTGCAGAGTCTAGAGATATCACAACTGAAAGAATGTCGGAAATTACTTCTTGAGGCAGGATTGCGCTTTGTATATCTGGGGGGTGTAATGGGGGAGGACCAGGATACATATTGTCCAGCCTGTGGGAAGGTCGTCATCTTGCGTAAGGCAGAAGAGGCCAGGGAGAAGATATTCGTAAGAAAGGAACAAGTAAGTCGTTTTTGTCCGACCTTCTCGAAAGTAAATAATCTTACAATTAGAGGATGTTGTCCTCATTGCGGTGAGTCCCTACCGATTCATTGAAACGATATATCTGGCAGGAAACATAGATCGTATCTGGATCGAAGATTGTACATCCGTTCATAAAAGACTTTATTAGAATCGATTGGCATGCGATGCTGGAATTCTTACATTATTGGGATGATAGTGCATGAGTGAGACACTGCAAAATTTGATCGATGTTGTTGTCAAGGGTAAGATAAGAGAGGCCAAGCCATTGGCCGAGAAAGCCCTTGCTGAAGGAATAACCGCGAAGGTAGTTATCTTTGATGGACTGAACAAGGCCATGGAGATCGTGGGTCAAAAATACGAGAAGAAGGAGTATTTCCTTCCCCAGGTGCTCTTGTCCGCCCAGACCCTTTATCAAGCCCTCGATGTCGCCTTACCGAAGCTCGACAAGACCTCCGCGGGGGTACAGGGAAGAGTCGTGTTAGCCGTTGTTGAAGGAGATGTTCACGATATTGGCAAGAACATAGTAAAGGCGATGCTTACCGGTGCGGGTCTCATAATCATCGATCTGGGGAGGGATATCCCAGTCAAAAGCATCATCGAGAAGGCCAAGACCGAGAACGCCAACATCATTGCGACCTCCACCCTCATGACCCCCACGATGGCCGGCATGAAGGAGATCGAGAGAATGGCCAAGGAAGGCAACCTAAAGCCGAAGATCAAGACCGTGATAGGCGGAGGTCCTACCTCCAGGGAATTCGCCAATCAGATCGGATGCGACGGTTGGGGGCGCGATGCCAACGAAGCGGTCAAGGTCATTGTGGACCTTCTGAAGCATTAGACTGCTTCTCCTTTCCATTTCTTTGATTTACCCTTTTTATTGATATTATCGAATCAGCGTAGGACTCGTATCTGGTTCCGCTTTTCGCAGGTCCAGATGCGATATGCGATCGATCCGCCAACACCTGCAGCCAACCCGGTGATCAGGTTCTCCTCTGCGCTGGTCTCACCTGACAGGGGATTGGAAAATGAGAGCGTCGCATAAATAATAGACAATATCCCTATTGTCACCAGAAGCAGAGCGAGGCACCTAAGGATCACTGGAGTGAACTTCGCGACAGCTTTTGCCCGTTCGCCGAGCTTGTCCTTATAGGTAAACAGGAGCATGGCCAATATGGACGCTCCAAATATCCATTCGTAGGCGCTTCTGATCTCCTTCATCAATGATTCCCCGATGTAATTAGGGAAATGGTGCATGCCGAAATCCCCCAGGAGCGGATAGAAAACGGTCACAGGAAGCTCCCACATCGAATCCAAAGCAAGATGGGACAAGATACCGGCAGCAAGCCCCATCATGATCCACGAACCCTTCTTTTGGTGGTATGCGATCCCCATGACAAGGATGGCAATGAAGAACAGGCCGCTGTGGGCGTAGATCCGCCCATAGTCGACCGAACCATTTAGGATAATGTGACCAAGAGGTTTGTCGATCAGGTCGGGGAGAATGCTGCCTATTGCCGCCAACAAGACCACTCTCCGGTCCTTCATGTATTTGAAGGCCACAAGACCAATGATAAGGCCGATGAAAAGATGGCACATCAGCAGCATTGCCAGGGCAATCTCAGGAGAGATATAAAAGGAGAACCGCAGCGATATCGAACAGCGATCTATGCGGGCCGTTCTCAGAATCAGATTTAGGTAAATTGGGTGGAATCTTTAATATCTGTACTTGTATTTCAATGGGTCAATAGCGCGTCCCAAGTCGGGTCGTGTTTGTCCTGGGGCCGTGGTGGGTTGAGAACGATCAAGAACGGAAAAAGGGTCATAGGCATCCTGTTTGGCATAATGGCGTTGATCGAGGGACTTTTTGCCATCTATATAGCCAAGCCCACCTCCATAGCGAGTCTCGGAGGGATCGGCCAAACTACATTCGTCCTGGCCGGGGCTCAATTGGTCGCCATCGGGGCAGTGATGGTACTGGTCTGGGCATTGTACAAGAACAAGAGAATGGACGGGACAAAGGGCAAGGTCATCTCGATCCTGATGTTGGTGGCCTCGGTGATCATGGTCGTCGAAGGGATCGCTACCGCCTATCTATCGTGCGACGTCCTGTTCAATAACGACCATGGCATCTCAAAGAAGTACATTGCTCTGGTCGGTGCGCAATTGTTCATGATCGGGCTCATCCAACTTAGCCTCTGGATCAGGCGGGACAGAGCTCAGCGCAACTGGTTGTTCGAAGGGGGAGCAATGGTTCTGACCATCTTGCTCATGGGAGAGGCCCTTCTGGTAATGGGCATTTCCACGGACACCACCATCAATGGCATCGGCACGGTCGCAAAGGGGACGATATTCTTAGCTGGAGTGCAGCTCTTCCTGATCTCCGGTGTATTATTGGCATTGCAGCTGTTCCGCGAGAAGAGTATTTTCGCGAACCGTCTGGGCAAAGGACGGATGAATCTCCTGTTTTCGCTGCTCGCCTTGGCGATCGCATTCGAGGGCCTAGTGATGGCCTATTATTCTGGACCTGTTATAATAAAATATTCAAATTCATTCTCGGACGGGTTCGGTAAACTGGCCATCTCTTTGGTGGCTGCGCAACTGTTCGCGATCGGCCTCTTGGTCTTCTCATTCTGGAGGTTGGCCGAGGAGAAACTCGACCGGAAGGCGGTGATCGAGTTCCTGGGAATGGGTTCGGGCATCGTCCTTGCAACGGAAGGGGCATTGGTCCTGGGGATAGCGGGGAACATCCAGATATCGAACCAGCTGGGTGGGATAACGACGCGGACGGTCATGATGGCCGGTCTGGGGATGGTCTTGCTCGGTCTGATCGTACTATTCTCTTGGCATTTCAAGAACAACCGGATAGTAAAGAGGATCGCCGGCAAAGAAGGGATCGACATCCTCATGTTCGTCGTCTGTCTGATCATCGGCCTGGGCGGCGTGGTTCTGTCCGCATTCTCTGCCAACATTAAGATCGAAGATATTGGTGGCATATCGGCGAAGTACGTTGAGCTCGCCGGGATCCAGCTGATATTGTTGGCATCCATCATGGTGCTCATGTGGTCGTTGCGCTTTAACGAAATTACATTGAGGATGAAGCGGATGTCCTACATGGTCGCTCTCTTCATGCTGCTCCTCATCCCCCCAGCCATCCTTATGTGATCAGCGCCTGCATTCAGAAACCTTATTGACCTTCCTGGTGCTTTTTACCCCTCATTCCAATGGAGCGTATCCTCAATGGCATCAGGCGGCAAGCGGACCCTAGGGCTCGGGATCGACACGGGCGGAACTTTCACCGATGCGGCGATCATCGACATGGATACAATGGAGATCCTGACCAAAGCGAAGTCGCCCACCACTTATCAGGACCTCTCCATCGGTCTTCTGGGGGCGGTCGACGGGGTCATCGCATCAGGTAAGTTCACAGTGGACGAGATAAGGATCGTGGGCCTTTCCACGACGCTCGCCACGAACTCAATATTGACCGGTAAGGGCGGTCAGGTGGGACTTATCTGCATCGGCTGGGCCCCGGACCGGGAATGGGACATGGGGACCAAGATCATCGAGACGGTGGAAGGCGGTCATACAGTTCGGGGGTACGAGAACCAGCCGTTGGACGTCGGGGCGCTCGACAAGGCGATATCGTCGATGGTGAACAAGGTGGATGCGATCGCCATCTCTGGCATTTTCAGCGTATATAATCCTGATCATGAGGAACGCGCCCGTAAAGCGATCATGGAGAAGGCTAACATGCTCACGGTCACCGGCCACGACCTGACCACTGAGCTGGGTATAAAGGAGAGGACGATCACTGCGGTCCTGAACGCCAAATTGATCCCCATAATCGGGGATTTCCTGAATAGCGTCGAGAATTCAATGGAGAAAAGGGGGATCAAGGGCCAGATCATGGTCTATAAGGGCGATGGGTCTCTCATGAACATCGCCGTTGCCAGGAATAGGCCAGTGGACACGATCCTGTCGGGACCGGCGGCAAGCCTGATGGGCGGAAGGCTTCTGTCCAAGCTGGAGAACTGCATTGTGCTCGATATCGGTGGGACCTCCACTGACATCGCGTATCTGGACAAAGGTTTTCCCCGCATTAATCGGGAAGGCGCCTCGGTAGGCAACTGGAGGACCAGGGTGCGGGCCATCGACATCTGGACCAGCGGCCTCGGCGGGGACTCGGACTTGCAGGTGGACCGTTTCGGACACCTAGAGATAGGGCCGGAACGGGTCATGCCGCTGGCATTGGCATCCAAGACAAACCAGGCTATATTGGACAAGCTCCGATTGACCAGGCAGACGACCTATTACATGACCTATGACCGGGACGTTTCCAAGTTGAGCCACGAAGACCACCTCGTCTACAATTTCATCAAGGATAATGAGATCTGTACTCTAAACGAGGCGAACGAGGGCCTGCCAGAGCTATATTATGTGATCGAGAACCTCCGTTCTCTAAAGGCCAAAGGCTTCATCGTTCAGACCGGGCTCACTCCCACCGACATCATGCATGTGAAAGGCATCTATATGCCAGGTGACGTCTTGGCTGCTCGCGAAGGCGTTGAGATATTCTCCAACCTGGCGGGCTTGACCATGGACCAGTTCATCGAGAACTTCATGGATGAGATGGTCACCAAGATCGGTGGAGAGGTGATCAAGAAGATAATCTCAGACGAGGCCGGTGACATCATTCCATCCCGGGCATTGGACTATCTGATCAAGGCGACGCTGGGTGCCGCTGGTTTCAGGACCATGTCGATCCAGGCTTCGTTGGATCGGCCGATCGTAGGGATAGGTGCGCCAGCACATGTGTTCGTGCCGGAACTGGAGAAGCGGATGAACGTCAAGGTCATCATTCCCCCGAACCACGACGTCGGTAACGCGGTCGGTGCTGTCTGCAGCAAGGTCTCGGAGATGGTCTCCGTGCAGGTCTACCCCAGGGACTTCAAGTTCTGGATATTTTCGCCGTTCTCCGAGCCGCTGGAATTCCACCAACGGGAAGAGGCGATCGAGAAAGCCAAGGAGATTGTCGCCGACTACGTCAAAGGAAAGGCGATGGCCGCCGGGGCCAAGAACATAGAGGTCATGGTCGATGTAGATGAGAAGAGGTTCGCTCCAGGATCGGTGACGACCACTCCCACTTCGAACTGGACAGAGGTTCGGGCCAGGGCGACGGGGGATCCATTGTAGTCCGGAGAAACATTGAAGTAATATAATCAAGATAAACCGGCCGAATATCTTATTTAAGATGTTATTGGAGGGAATTTAGTGGCTAGCAAAATGACTCCGAGGGAGCGCGTTCTCGCCGCTCTTGATTTGAAGGAAGTTGACAGGCCCCCAGTTGTATGCTTCACACAGAGCGCAACTGTCGACGTGATGGAAGCAGTCAAGGTCTACTGGCCGGACGCCCATACCGATGCTCACAAGATGGCCGAACTGGCCATGGGCGTCCCGAAGGTATTGGGTCTCGAGTCGGTAAGAATGCCTTACTGCCTGACCGTCGAAGCCGAAGCACTGGGATGCAAGGTCGACCTGGGAAAGCAGGACAGAACCCCGATGATTAAACAGCACACTTACGATGAGGACGCCGAGGTACCGATCCCGGAAAGCCCTGTCGGAAGGATGAAGGTCGTCATCGAGGCGGTCAAGATCGCGAAGGCTAAGATGGGAAAGGAATACCCGATCGTCGTCGGTACCACCGGACCGTTCACAATCGCCGGCCACCTGGTCGGGACTGAGAAACTGCTCCTCTGGATGATCGTCAACCAGGACGCGGTCAAGAAGTTCGTCGACATCGCCGTCAAGGTCGAGAAGATGTACATCGAGGCACTCGTCGAAGCGGGCGCGGACGTTATCGTAATGAGCGACCCGTCCTCGTCAACCGACATGATGTCCGCTGACATGTTCGATCAATACAGCCAGCCAGCCATAAAGGAGGTCTTTGCCAATGTTGGGTCGGCTAAGACCGTCCTGCACATCTGCGGCAACACCACCGCTCTGCTGGACCGTATGATCGAGTGCGGCGTCAATGGTCTCTCCATTGAGGAGAAGGTCTCCCCTGAGGACGCCGTTAGGCTCGTCGGCGGAAGGGCTGCACTGGTCGGAAACGTCGGTGTCGTCTCTCCGCTGCTCCAGGGAACCCCGGAGGAGTGCTACGACGCAGGCAAGAGATGCATGGCAGCCGGATTCAACCTGATCGCACCAGGATGCGGTCTCGCTGCCCGTGTCCCGAAGGCTAACATCGAAGCCCTCGTCAAGGCAGTCAAGGAGTGAATTTCTTAGGGGGAGAGATCCCCCTCAACAATCTTTTTTTCCATATTTAATGCACTGTTGGAAATTTTTAGGCATTTGGACCGGACCTGATCACGATTTCCATTACAGCCTCGAGTTGTCCTAAGATAGCGTGCAATCTTATTCGCCTGTTATTGATTAACGGGTCCCCATCCTGCCATGACCATGTCATAAACAAAAAAGGTGTATGCCTCGATCGCTAACGACTGCCCTATAGTGTTCACAGAAAACGGGAACCTGGTCTGCCGGTCACGTTCCAGGGCCACATAGAACCGTTGTTTCGAGCTCACGGAAGGAGCTGTGCTTTACTGGTCACAAGAACCTATTGAACTGTGAACCGTTGAAACATTGTTGATGTATCCAGACGTTCTGGCAGATGCATTATTTTTAAGATAGTTGATATATAGACAGTATACAATCTCGGCACAATTCCATGGCATACGGTGTTGCACTCGACCTAGGGACCAGCGGTTACCGTTCGCATCTGGTCGACCTGTCCAAGAATGGAAAGATCGTTTCCACTTCCATCACAATGAGGCATCCGCTTCCGGGCGCCAACATCATGGACCATCTTCACTTCTGGATGGAGAACGGGGCCGAGGTCGGACATAGCATTATCCGGGAGACGGTGGACCACCTGATCGAGCTTCACGGGGCTAAACCGGATGAGATAGAGAGGCTCGCTGTCTGCGGCAACCCGGCCCAACTGTCCATGTTCGAGAACATCGAGATACGAGACCTGGCATTCGCCGGACAATCGATCCTTAACCGGCTAAATATCAAGGAACCAGAACGGAGGGCCCATACCATAAAGGCGGAAGAGCTCGGTCTCAGATCGGTCAAGCAGACCGCCGAGATTAGGATTCCTCCTTCCATTCGGCATGAGATCGGCGCTGATGCGCTGGCCATGATCATAAAAACCAAGCTCCTCGAAAAGAAGGAGACCTGCATGGTCACCGATTACGGCACCAATGCCGAGATGGGCCTCTATCATAATGGAGAGCTGTACACTGGTTCTGCGGCGGCCGGACCGGCCATGGAAGGACAATCGATCAAGTTCGGCATGCTGGCGGCTCCGGAGGCGATCTCCGATCTGTCGATCGGTCCTGACGGCATGTGGTACAATTACGTGCTGGACGAACATCTCCATCCGCGAAAGGCAGCATTGGTGGGACCTCGAAACAATCGGGTCCAAATATTGGAAAACATAATGGCGCGAGGAATAACCGGGACCGGCGTTGTCGCAGCAGTAGCGATGGGTCTGGAAACAGGCATCATCAAATTGCCCCACATCGACACCCCAGACCACGTGATACATTTGCTGAATGGCATATCCTTCGGGGAGCACGACTTGAAAGAGGCGGGAAAGGCGATGGGTGCCATCCGTGCTGGCCACAGGACGCTGATCCACGATGTCGGCATCGACGATTCCGAGGTCAAGACGATGTACCTGGCAGGGGCTTCGGGCACATACGTCGATCCGATCAAGGCCCAGACGGTGGGCCTGGTGCCTAGGGTCCTGGAAAAGACCGTCCAAGTGGGAAACACGTCCCTCATGATGGCCTATGACATCCTGGTCGACGACAACGGATTGGACCACATGCAGGACGTAGCCCATTCGATCGCGTCCAAGCACATCATGTTCGCCACCAGTAAGGTGTTCGAGGATCATTTCGTGAACGAGCTGGCATTCTGGGACGAGGGCATGCCGTTCGAGTTGTTCAACACAATGCTGCAGTCCGCCGGTTACAAGCCGATGCCCGAGATAGTCCGGCCAAAGGAAACGCTGCGTATCGTGAGCAGCGATATCCCGGTCATAGGGGACAGAGGGCTTAAGACGTTGGAGGACGTCGGGGTCTATCTCATCGGGTCCTTCGAGGGTTGCGTCGGTTGCAAGAAGTGCGAGCTCGAGTGTCCGGAGCGGGCACTAAAAATATTCCCGATGGGCAATGAGAAGTTCAAGGTCAGGATCGCGACCGAGTTCTGCCTTGGAACAGCATGCAAGCACTGTGAAACGATTTGTCCGAAAAACGTTTTCCAGTTCAGCAAACTAGCAGTGGTAAGAAGAGGAGATGACCAGTAAGTGCGTATCATATCAGTCGTTGACAACATGTCGGGCACGTCTTTCAACTACTCCAAGTTAGTTAAGCGTCTGGATAGGCCTGACCGACATTTCCTTTCCGAGCACGGACTTTCCATTTTGATCGAGACGGACGAGGGGAAGAAGGTCCTTGTGGATACCGGCGCTTCGCCCATGGTGTTCGGGCACAACCTCTCGCTCCTGGGTTTCAAGCCCAGCGACATCGATGCCGTCTTCATCTCGCACGGCCACTATGACCACATGGGCGGTCTGGTCTCCATGATCGATGCCGGGGTGCCGATCTACGGTGACCCAAAGGTATTCTCGTCGAAGCGCTTCGCCGTCGCCGTCGATGGGACCAAGAGGGACATAAGCGCCCCGAAGGAGCTCATCGAGGCGCTGCCCCGGGCCAAGCTCAACCTGTCATCGTCAAGCGTGGAGATCGTACCCGGAGTGAAGACCTCCGGCCAGATCATCCGAGAATCAAAGTTCGAGGTGCAGGACCGTTTTCTCAAGGAAGAGGAACCGGGCTGTCAAGTGAACGACGAGGTGTTCGAGGAGCAAGCGCTGTTCCTACAGACCAAGAAGGGACTGGTCATAGTTTCCGGCTGCGGGCACCCCGGTATCGTCAACGTGGTCATGCAGGCCAAGAGGTCCTTCGACAAAAGGATCTACATGGTCATTGGCGGGTTCCACCTGAGTTCGGCGAACAAGGACCGGATCTTGAAGACGATGGATGGGCTAAAGGCACTTGGCATTGATCGCATCGCCCCAACCCACTGTACCGGATTCGAGGCGATGAAGATGATGTCCGACCGGTTTGTCGGGTTCGACATGCTGCCCTCCGGAAGCGAGATCACGCTCTGAGCGAAAGGCGATTTTCCAGAACAAGCCTTTTTATTCTCGCTCCGACAAACATCCCATCTACATGATGGTAGAGAGGCCCGACGAACAGCAGTGGGGGAAGTTGGTCCGGATCTATGGGACGCCGATGTTCGCCGATCGTGTCTGGAGCATGCCTGAACGGACCGAGAATATCGATGCCCCGACCTGCTCCGGAAAGGTCATACTTCTTATCTTTAACCTAGCCAGTTCATGCATATTCGTCAGGAGAACAGGCACCCCTGATTGGTTCTTCCCGATGGGAAGGATCGAGAGTGGGGAGGGGATCATGGATGCGGCACGCCGCGGGGCCATGGAGGAAGCCGGAGTCATGATCGAACCCTTAGGCGTACCACTATGCCAAAATGTCACACTGGCCTTCAGCAACCTGACGTTCCAAAGATGGCATATCATAGTCGTGGCGGAAACAGCAACAAGTGTCCTTGACCCCCGGGATCGTGAGGAGATCGAGGAAGCACGATTTTTCGATATCCCCCCGCCGGTCAACGATATCGCAATGATGTCCTGGATGTATGAATTGCATAGTGCGGGAACGAAGTTCATGCGTTCCCTGGATGCGATGGACGGGATATGATGCATCGTTCAACGAACAATATATCTCCATGAAGAACTAATAGTAATAGACACCTGATTTAGGATATTTCTGTTCGAAACAACAAAGGTGAGCTGATGACAGAAAAGGAGAATCAACTGGAATGCGCAGAATGCGGGGATTCCGGTATCGGCTTGGATACGGCTGGCAAACTTTGGGTCAAGGACCGGTTCGTTGATGCGAAGGGCATCGACGAGATGATGGAAGAGGTCCTCAGAATGCATCTCAAGGACCGCAACCGGATCACTGAGGAGCTCATGTCCAGATTCCTTCTGAACAACGAGATGAACGTAGCCCTGGAAAGAGAGTACAAGATGGCCCTGATAGATGAGTACGAGCGAAGACAACTTCCATACCTTTGAGAAGTTCGATTGTTCGATGGGCTTATAGGGGCGCAGAGCCTCCCCTGCTGGGATCAAGAATGACCTGGGCATCTGACCTTTTTGAGCTCTTCGAGGGCCTGGAATTCCTCGAGCAATCCTACGAGCAAATGCTTGACGATCGGTTCACCGACGAGGTGAGGCTCCTTAATGCCTCCGAGAGTCGGATGCTGATCGACGAAGAAGAATGGCCCCTATCGTTCGCGGTCAAGACACCCAAGGGGTGGAGGGCAACAAGCTTCCTCCTCCGCAAACCCAAGGTAGAGGTCGTCGAACGATACGAAACGCTCGGCGGCGAGATCTTCCAGACCGAAAAGGCAGAATTCGCAGCCGCGATGCGAGAGCACTTTTCCGAGAGGCTCCTTCAGCAGGTTCCCCCAGCGATCGAGGATTTCTCACCGGAACGGTGTACAAGCGTGCAGGAATTGATCTCCGAGGTTTGGGGAGAGGTGATCGGCAAAGGTTGCCTGGATGTGGCTTGCGGGTCCGGTCTCGGTTCCGCCGCCCTGAGGCAGCTAGGTCTCTTTCCGATCTCCTACGACAACGATCCCGGTCTGCTGGCACTTGGAATGAGGACCGGCCGTCTCATGCCTGAAGGAACGATGTGCATCGACGCGACCAGGGCGAGCGTTCTGGCCCCCAAAGCACCGCTCGGACTCATCCTCATGGCCGGGTCCATAAACAATTTCAACGAATACATTTGGAAGGCGATAGTCGAGGAGACGCTCAAACTAACCGTTAAGACCCTGGTCACCGTGGAAACGGAGAAGGAGGCGGGGCGCGTGAAGGTTTGGTGCATTGCCAAGGGGCGCGAGGTCGAACTGTTCGAGAATAACCGCGACGCTTTCTACGACCGGTGGGTGTGCTCGATCTACTGATCATTGCAGCAATTTTCTTGGGTCAGCAACGTCATGAGCAATAGGCTGTCCGGAGGGGTGTCATCCATTCCTTCGGCCTCCTTTTTTTCAAAGTCGTCAACATTTTTATATGTATTACGTCAATTTGTGGAACATTGTAACTTGAATCCCTAATAATAGGTTCGACTTTTGCAATATTTGGTGGGAAAATGGACGAAATTGACCTGAACATCCTAAAGATGTTGAAGCAAGATTCCAGGGTGAGCCTTGGGAAGATAGCAGAAAAGCTTGGAATATCCAAAGCCACGGTCTCGCGACGTATCTCAAAGATGGAGGACGACGACCTGATCTCCGGTTATACTCTGATCACCAACTCCACCAAACTCGGATTGATGCGCGCCATAATCGGCGTCGAGGTGGCCGGATCCTCACTCACAGAGGTCATTGAGGAGCTCAAGAAGTTCGACGAGATCCAGAACATCTTCAAGGTGTTCGGGGACCACAGTCTCATCTGTGAAGTATACACCAAGAGCGTCGACTCTCTCTATGATCTCATCCAAGGCCGGATCCTCAAGGTGGCGAGCATCCAGAACGTCGAGGTTGACATCCTCATCGAGAAGATATCGCTCAACCCCGACGCCGAGTTGGACATGCTCAGCAAGGCGTCCTCGATCATCTGACGACGTATCTGGGATGGCTTACATAACCGTTATAATCGGCAAGTGCATCCACCGTTCATGAGCCGCAAGGTGAAGGGGGCCGCGATGGGCCCGGAAGGCTATCGTACCGAAGATCCGGAAGAGACCCTGTCCCGCATCGAACCCCTCATCAAGAAGGCTGGTATCAGCCGCATCGCCGACATAACCGGCCTGGACCGGATCGGCATCCCTGTTTTCTCGGCCATCCGCCCGTCCGCTGAGAACGGTGCCATATCCATATACAACGGAAAGGGGCTCACGCCGACCCAGGCCAGGATCTCCGCCATAATGGAGGGGATCGAAAGATACAGCGCGGAATTGCACGGGGACGTTCTGGTGAGGGAACGAATGGAAGACATGCTCAGCATGGGCAACGCGATAGACCCACGTGAGCTGATCCTGCCCATCTGTACCAAGATGCGCCTGAAGGACATGCCCATTGCCTGGGTGGAAGGTAAGGAGCTTGGAAGCGGCAAAGGCGTCATGGTCCCGGCCAGCTCGGTATTCCATCCTTATAATCCGACCGCGGACCTTTCGTTGTTCCGCAGCAACACGAACGGGCTGGCATCAGGCAACACCCTCCAGGAGGCTATTCTCCATGGACTGTGTGAGGTCATCGAGAGGGACGCTTGGTCCATGTCCGAGGTGAAGAGAAAGGTCGTTTCGGACATCTCCGTCAACGAAAAGAACGGGTTGTTGAAAGAGACCATCGATCGATTCATCTCCAAGGGGATCGAGGTCCATCTGAAGAACCTCACCAGCGACATCGGCATGCCGGTCATTGCGGCAGCGGCCGACGACGTCCAATTGCAGGATGCCGGATTGCTCACCCTCGGCATCGGGGCGCATCCCTCACCTAAGATAGCAGCTCTGAAGGCATTGACCGAGGTGGCCCAGAGCAGGTTGACCCAGATCCACGGAGCCAGGGAGGATACGGTCATGGCCGATGGCAACCGGAAACTAGGCTACGAACGCGTGAAGCGCATGAACCAGCTTTGGTTCGGGAAGGCGGCCATGAGCAAGAGCATCGATGATCTGGAGAACATCGACAAAGGTGACCTTGAATCAAACATAGCGGAGACGGTCGCCCATATCCATAGCGCCGGACTGAGATCGGTCATCACGGTCGACCTGACCCGTAAGGAGCTTGGTGTCCCGGTGGTCAGGGTCATAGTCCCAGGTCTCGAGGTGTTCTCCATCGACTCGGACCGGGTGGGGAGAAGGCTCATGGAAGCGGAAAGGAGCGCCAGAGGATGAGACCGGTTGTCTATATCGGCATGAGCCTGCCGGTGTCCGAGGCCAGGAAGATACTGGAAGCGGACTACCGACCTCCGATCAAGAGAGGAGACCTTCCCCTCCTGGACAAGCGCGTTCGATATGTCGGTATCATCGACGGGGTTTTCATGAACGACTGCTCGGTGGGGCATAGGGAGATAATCGCCCTGCTCAAGAAAGGTGTGACAGTCGTCGGAGGGGGGAGCATGGGGGCGCTGAGGGCGTCTGAGCTCAGCGACCTGGGAATGATCGGAGTTGGCAAGATCTACGGGATGTACCTGAACGGAGAGATAGAGGGAGATGACGAGGTGGCCCTCACCTTCAACCCGGAGACGAACGATCCGCTGTCCGAACCGCTGGTCAACATCAGGGCAACTCTAGCGCATGCAGTTGAGAAGGGTGTGCTGGAGGTGGACGCATCGAGCCTGGTGTTGGAAAAGGTCCGGGGGGATTATTTCCCGATGCGATCCCTGCCCCGCACCGTCGAGCTAGCGAGGGGAATATTGGACCCCGCTACATTGAAGGAATTTACTGATTTCGTAGAGAAATCCCCTGTAGACCTTAAGAAAAGAGACGCTATCGCGGTGCTACAAGAAATCGCAAGAATCATTAAAAATGATATTCGTGAAAAAACGTCAAAAATCGAAAAATCGTGAAATATGAAATCACAGTTAACGCCCTAAAATCGAAGAAATTCAACCCCGTTAAAGTTTTCAATTCTATTAACTGGATAGTATTATTAAATTCTATGTCATTTTAGGATGGATGGACTCTCCATCCAACATCAAGCTTAAATCATATTGCGAGATACTATACCCTCGCAAGGGGAGCCGATTTTCACTAGATTGATGCAAATCTCTTGTGAAAGTTGAGTTATCGAAAAGGAGGTAAAACATGGCAAAGTACAAGGACAAGGTGGACTTGTATGACGACAGGGGCAAAGTAATCGAAAAGGCAGTGCCCCTGGAGGCAATAAGTCCTCTATACAACCCAGCCATAAAGCGAACCGTTTCTCTAGCAAAGAGGACCATCGCAGTCGACCTAGCGGCTATTGAGAAGGGTCTCAAGACCGGCAGGGTCGGCGGTGGAGTTCTCCGCGGAAGAGAGATGGACCTCGCGATTGTGGCAAACGCAGAGAAGATCGCAAAGAAGACCAAGGAAATCCTGAAGACGACCAAGGACGATGATACCGAGGTCAGGACCTTGATGGACGGGAAGAAGATGATCGTCATCGTCCCGGAGACCAGGATGGACGCTGGTATAGAGTATACCACCGGATTCACCGCGGCCGCCGCAGCGTTGACCCAGGTCATTCTCGACGAGTTCGATGTTGACATGTTCCAGGCGAGCATGGTAAAGGCAGCTGTATGGGGAAGGTACCCGCAGACCATCAACTTCCAGAACTCGAACCTGAAGTCAATCCTGGATGTTCCGCAACTGAACGAGGGCGCAGGATATGCCCTCAGGAACATCATGGCCAACCATATCGTTGCCTTAACTGGCAAGAGCGCCATGAACGCAGCCGCTCTGTCCTCGATCTTCGAGCACGCAGCAGCGTTCGAGATGGGCGATGCAATTGGCCCGTTCGAAAGGCAGCAGCTGCTCGGTCTCGCATACCAGGGACTGAACGCAAACAACATTGTCTACTCGATCACCAAGGACAACGGAAAGACCGGAACGGTCGGTACCGTCGTCGAGTCCATCGTTGGACGCGCGATCGAAGACAAGGTCATTAAGGTCAAGGAGAAGTTGCCGTCGGGATTCAAGGTGTACACCACCAACGACTTCCCGCTATGGAACGCATATGCAGCCGCTGGAATGCTCGCCGCAATAATGGTCAACATTGGTGCAGCAAGGGCTTCCCAGGGTATCCCGTCAACTATCCTATACTACAACGACCTGCTTGAGCATGAGACCAGCCTGCCCGGTGTGGACTATGGCCGATCGATGGGTACGTCCGTCGGTATGTCATTCTTCTCACACTCGATCTATGGTGGCGGCGGCCCCGGCCTGTTCCACGGTAACCACGTCGTTACCAGGCACTCGAAGGGCTTCGTTAACCCGGTCATCGCAGCTGGTTGCTGTCTAGATGCTGGAACCCAGATGTTCTCTCCGGAAACCACCTCACCACTGGTGAAGGATGTGTTCGGTGACATACCTGAGTTCAAGACACCGTTGAAAGTGGTCGGCAAGGAGGCCAAGAAGATCAAGGACCTGGTGGCCTGAAAATGAGTTCTGCTTCCGCTTCGGAGCAAATCCCTTTACCGGAGATCCTGATTTTCCCGGCTAGGCTTCTAAGAGCCGAGACCACCGAGAAACTCCTAAACCGGATCTACTCGATATCGAATGTCAGACACATCACCGTAAGCGGAGAAGATCTTCCAGCAACCTTGAACGCCGGTCCTGGCAGGGGAAAGCCGGTCAACCATCCCGAACGACAGACAATAACTGTCAAAGGTGATGAGGTTGAGCTCCGGCTGCTCGTTGGCAGGATATTCGTCGAGATAAATGACATCGACAACGTGCCCAAGGCGATGGAGGAGATCGAGGAGGTATGCAAGGAGTTGCTGCCTTTCGGATTCAATCTCGAAGTGGGGCGGTACTCAAAATTCAGACCAACAGTCACCGACTACAAGAAGAACAGGTGATTCACATGGCAAAGTACGAAAGACAATTCTATCCAGGTATGACTGTGCCGGCGAAGAACAGGCGCAGGTTCATCGATCCGAGCAAGAAGCTCGAAAAGCTTCGCGAGATCGCAATGGACGATATCGTGAAGATCATGGGTCACAGGGCACCGGGATCCGACTACAGGTCGATCCACCCGCCACTGGACGAAGGCACCGAGCCCGACTGCTCGATAAGACAGATCGTAACGCCGATCGAGGGTGCGAAGAAAGGAGACAGAATCAGGTACATTCAGTTCACCGACTCTGTCTACTTCGCCCCGGCAATCCCGTACGTAAGGGCCCAGATGTACATGTCCAGGCTCCGCGGTATTGATACCGGTACCCTGTCCGGCAGACAGATCATCGAAATGAGGGAAAGGGACCTCGAAAAGGTTGCCAAGGAGTACATCGAGAACGAGACCTTCGACCCGGCCAGGACCGGTATCCGTGGCGCAACTGTGCACGGACACGCATGCAGGCTGGACGAGAACGGGCTCATGTTCGATGCCTGGCAGAGGTACAGGTTCAACGCCAAGACCGGAATGGTCGAGTACGTCAAGGACCAGGTCGCTATCCCGTTGGACAAGCCGATCGTAGTCGGAAAGCCAATGGACGAGAAGTGGCTCAAGGCGCATACCACGATGTTCCGTGCGGACGACGTGGACATGAGGGCTGACCCAGAGGTCATGGCCCAGAACCTGAGGCTCCACACACTGAGGACCCTGTGCGGCTACAAGCCGTTCGAAGTCAAGGGGGAGTAAACAATGGCAAAGGAAAAGGAAAAGCTGTTCATGGCCGCCATGAAGAAGAAGTTCAAAGAGGACCCAACGGACGTCCACACGACCTACTACTCCTTCGGTGGCTGGAAGCAGTCAAAGAGGAAGAGGGAATGGGTCGAGCAGGCGAACAAGGTCGCCAAAGAGCGCGGCATCCCAGCGATGAACCGAGATATCGGAGTTCCGCTCGGACAGCGTGTCCTGATGCCCTACCAGCTGTCCCACACCGACATTTACGCTGAGGCCGATGACCTGCACTTCGTCAACAACGCAGCCATGCAACAGGCATGGGACGATATCAGGAGGACCGTAATTTCCGGTCTGGACACCGCCCACAACGTCATCGAGAAGAGACTGCAGAAGGAAGTTACCCCAGAGACCATCAACCACTACCTGGAGACCGTCAACCATGCAATGCCTGGTGGCGCAGTCGTTCAGGAGCACATGGCTGAGTGCAGCCCCGCGCTGACCGCGGACTGCTACGTGAAGGTCTTCTCCGGTGACGACGAGCTCATCGACGAGATCGACAAGCCGTACAGGATCGACGTCAACAAGGAATTCCCGGCAGACCAGGCCAAGCAGCTGAAGGAAGCCGTCGGAAAGTCCCTGTGGCAGGTCATCCGTTGCCCGACCATCATTGGAAGGATATGCGACGGCGGTACGATGTCCAGATGGTCCGCAATGCAGATCTCGATGTCCTTCATCAGCAGCTACAAGCTGGCTGCCGGTGAGGCCGCGATCGCAGACTTCGCCTATGCAGCGAAGCACGCGTCGGTCGTCGAGATGGGTACCATGATGCCAGCAAGGAGGGCCCGTGGCCCGAACGAACCCGGCGGAATTCCGTTCGGATTCCTGGCAGACATGTGTCAGTCCCAGAGGAAGTACCCCGACGACCCGTGCAGGCAGGCATTGGAGACGGTTGCTCTCGGTGCACTTATCTTCGATCAGATCTACCTCGGATCGTACATGTCCGGCGGTGTCGGTTTCACCCAATATGCAACCGCAGCCTACACCGACAACATCCTGGAGGATTACACCTACTGGGCAGCAGATCTGATCAAGACCAAGAACGGTGGGCTCTGCAAGAGAAAGCCGACGATGGACCTGATCAACAAGCTCGGAACCGAGATCAACTCCTACGCACTAGAGCAGTACGAGAGATACCCGGCCGCAATGGAAACCCACTTCGGTGGATCGCAGAGAGCGACCGTTGCAGCCGCAGCAACTGGTATCGGTGTCGCGATGGCAACCGCCAACGCCAACGCCGGTGTCAACGCCTGGTATCTGTCCATGCTCCAGCACAGGGAGCGGCTCGGAAGACTCGGATTCTACGGTTACGACCTGCAGGATATGTGCGGCGCGGCCAACTCGCTGTCGTACAGGTCCGATGAGGGTCTCCCGCATGAACTCCGTGGCCCGAACTACCCCAACTACGCCATGAACGTCGGTCACCTGCCGGGTTACGCCGGAATCGCTTCCGCCCCGCACGCTGCGAGGGGAGACGCATTCGCCTGCAGTCCGCTGATCAAGATCGCGTTCGCAGACAAGAACCTCCCGTTCGACTTCGCCAACATAACGAAGGAGTTCGGCCGCGGCGCACTGCGCGAGTTCATGCCTGCCGGCGAGAGGACGACCATCATACCCCCGATGTGATCTTGAATGAACGTCGGAGACTACGCCAGGTACAAGAACACCGGGACCGTCGGAAAGGTCTTGGAGGTCAAGCAGGAGGCAGGGATAGAGTGGATTCTGCTCGACACCTTCAACCTCTACTACGATGCCACGACCCTCGAGCCGGGCACGGTGCAGGAGTACAAGACGTTCTCCGTCAAAGAAAGGACACGCGGGCTAACGGTGGAAGACATCGAGGCCATGAAGGAAGAGATCTCCAAGGTTGAGCGGTATGGTTCGATCACCGCCTCCGGCGGCGGTTGATTCCTTCAAAAACAAACCCTTTAACTTTCCATTTTTTTATTCTTGCCCCCATCTTCTCTGGCTAACTGGCTCGATATCGAAGGCAAGGGTCAACGGATAAGATGATCCATTCTTCGACAGGTCCAGGCACAGGTCTCTTGTTCACTCTCGGGAATCGGATATCGGTCTTAAGGCTTGGCGAGCAGTCCCAATATCCCGCCCAGGATGACGAGCAGACCGCCGAGTCCGCCACCGATTGCCCCGACGACGATCAGCATGATCGCCCAGATAGTGACCCCGACGTTCTTCGAACCGATCAGAGCGACGATCCCGCAAACCAGCGTTACCGCTCCGCCATAGGCGAAATCCCAATGGGTTAATGCCCCACCCAATGACGATTCGATCAGTGCCAGCACCCCAAAGGCCACCATCAGCACTCCTCCTGCCAAAGCAAGGAACGAGGCTATTCGGGACAATGAACTGTCAGCCATGCTCATACGCCTTCTGAAAATGATCGGATCTTATTTTCCGCTCCTCGATGGATCGAAACGCATTTCTTCACTTCTTGGCCTTGGCGAACCATGCCTGGGCGTCGGCCATCGTCCATCCTTTCTCCTTGGAGAACAAGTAGCTCAAGACATGTGTTCCGACCTCGCACTTCTTCGAATCGTAATGCCCCTTTGGGCAACCAACCAAAGCCTTGATCCCCTTGCCTTCGTCTATGGTGATCGTACGGATCGAGTCCTTGTCAAACTTATCCGTGACCTCGTGGCCGCTCCTGATGTATTCCTTGGTTTCTTCCCATGGCATTATCTGCACCGTTAAATGGTCCGACAGCAAGCAATATATCAAACTTACCTGCGGCTACAGCGGTCGCAAACCGGCCGCATCGTCCATCTAATGACTGCCCCTATCTCAGGAAGACAGATCAAAGCGAAAAAGAATCTCCCCCAGGCTGTCAGCTTATGCCTTGTTGGAATTGTTGAAGCCGACCAGGATCGACGCTAGCTTCGGGTTGTCCTCCAGGCTATAGTTCGTTTTGATGATGATGTCACCCGGTGGTGAGGGGCTGCAGGACACAACTTCGCTCACGTCCTTTATAGTCGTTAGCTCGGGGAATGATACCGGCGGCATCATCCAGTATTCCTTGGACTTCTGCTTCCTGTCGGTGAAGACCACGAAATCTTGGCATAGGAACATGACGTTGTTCATCTCCTTGTATTTCTTGTGCTCTCCCGGTAGCACCTCGGTGCCAAGGATGGAACCTTCTTCGTCCAGCATGAAAACGGTCGGCTCGGGTGGCGGACGGAACGTGACATCTTTGATGATGCAGATGACATGGTCGCGCTTCATCGTTTCCTCGAGGCCCAGGTTGAAGACCTTCTGGCCCATCTGGGATTTGATCCCTCTTTCAGACTCAAGGATTTCTTCCATATCTGTCTTGGTCAAAGGGAACACTATCTTTGTACCCTTCATCCCTTTTATGATCTCAAGAGCTTCGTCGATCGCCGTCATCTTTGGCCAGAATGACTTCCCGAATAAAATACTCTTCCGATGGAGGGGGTCGAACGTGAATATTTATGCCAGTATCTATGTTACTGAATTTCATGAGTCTGGACCTCATTTCGAAACAGCAGCCGGAGGTCATCGCCGCACTTTATAGGCTCAAAGGGACCGTCTTCAAGGATGGAGCGTTGAGCGTAAAGGAGAAGGAATTGATCGCCGTCGCAGTCACGGCTTTGCTCAAATGCGACGAATGCCTAGTGGTTCACGCAAGAAAGGCTGTGGAAGCAGGCGCTACCAAGGACGAGCTCAGGGAGTCGCTCCTGGTGGCGATGTACCTCGCCGGCCCAAGCACCGTCATTTGGACGGACCGGATCGACGAGATACTCGGGTGACCGATCAGGCTTTGAATTCAACGATCACGGACCTCTTCAGCCCCATTCCGGTGACCACTTCGCCAGCCTTGATCATGGCCATCGGCAGGGG
>JBEKDM010000011.1:0-30799 GCA_050014375.1 Methanomassiliicoccales archaeon
CACACCGTGAGGATAGAGAATGGCCGGTTGATCGCGATGTTGGAAGTGAACCCCACCGGGGCGAAGAAGAAACCTATCAAGCTGGCGATGGTAGAGATCCCGGCCACGAGGAAGATCAACCTGGGCTTTACCGTGAAGTAGCTGAGGACCACTGGAATGATGAAAAAATATCCAATCATCATCTCTGGGGTCCGGTTGAGATCTATTACCAAGAGTGCTACGATCACCATCAATGCCAGGTACAGGAAGATCATCGGATTCGTTTTCTTGATCGGTTCGAATGCCACTCGGACGACACCTTTGACTACAATAGAGGGCGAAGGATATTAAACTGTAAGTTGGGGTCGATCTACAGCAGGGTTTTTCGAAGGACAGCGGTGCGATTTCACAGCATACATGATCATACAGCGCTATTGGATCTAATGCGCACCGTCGATCCGGTACGAACCGTTGGGCACGAACACCTCGAACCTCGCCCCCTTACCGTATTCACCGGTCTCCTTGATCGACATACCGGTGATGGCCAGCATTTCAGAGACGAAATGGAGACCGTGCCCCATGCGGTTCTTATAGCCCCATTCGAAGATCATCTTCTTCTCGGCGTCGGCGATGCCGATACCGTTGTCCTCAAAAATGAGCGACATGCCTCCATCGGTCTCCTGGTAACTGACCGTGATCTTGGTCACGTGCTCGCCATGCTTGGCGGCATTCTCGATGATGTTGCGGAACCCCTTCGGCACCATCGGGTCCGCGAATATCTCCACCCCATACAGACCGCAATCCAACTGGATGTTGCCCAGGTCCAGGCCGGAACGAGTAGAGAAGCACTCCTGCGCCAGGGAGATCCATGTAGCCTCCTGCGAACCCAGCTTCTGGTACTCCTTGGTGAAGTCCATATGACCAGCGATGTCCACCGCCAGCTTCGACGCCTTGGAGAGGTACGTCCTCAGCTGTGGGTCGTTGGCCTTCATCTCCGCCAGCTGCAGCAGGCCGGACATGGCCGAGAGCCGGTTCTTGACATCATGACTGGTAAGATCGCCGAGAAGCGTCAGCTTTCGGTTGGCAATGGCCACCTTCATCTCCGAGTCCTTGCGTTCGGTGATGTCCAGGATGACCGCTAGTATATGCATCGCTTTCCCGTGATCGTCGTACAATAGCGACGCCACAACGTGCCCCCACCAGGTGCTCCCGTCCTTGCGCACCCAGTGCCTGTCGAAGTTGGCGCTGTCGACATGCTTGAGCAAAGCGTTCACCAGCTCCGAGTCCTCCGCAATGATCCGGGGTGTCTGGAGCTCATAGATGTTCTTGCCCTTGAGCTCGTCCGACGAGTAGCCCATCATCCGGGAGAACTGTTCGTTGGTTTCAACGATCTTCCCGTCCATTCCGGAGATCGTGATGGCGAGCTGGGTGTTCTGGAACAGCGTGCGGAAACGCCTCTCTGATTCTGCGACGTTGTCCTCCATCTTGCGCTTCTCGGTGACGTCATGCACCATGCCCAGCAAGTGCCGTTTAACGCCGTTCTGGTCCTTCAGCACAGCAAGTGAGAGAGCCCCGTTCCACACCGTACCATCCTTGCGTTTGAAATCGGAATCGGTGTCGGTGTTCTCCAGGTTCTGCTCCAGCAGACGGCGGACTGCGGCGGTCCGTTTCACCTCCACGGGCGGGTCGGTGACCTCTCTCATGTTAACCCGCATCAACCCGTCCATTTCGTAGCCCAGCATGTCACAGAAGAGCTGGTTGGACTCCAGGAAGTTGCCCTCCAGGTCGACAATGAACGTTCCTAACGGCGAGTTTTCGAACAGCGTCCGGAAGCGTTTCTCCGACGTCCGTAATGCCGCCTCGGAGTAGCGCCGCTCGGAGATGTCCCGGCTGACGCCTAGTATGGAAACGAACTTACCCTCCAGATCGTACAGTCCACTGGTGGTCACCTCGGTCCACACCGTACTGCCATCTTTTCTCGGCTGCTCCACCTCACGGGTGCTTTCCGGGTAGCGTCCCGTCCGTTTCAGTATCTCCCTTCCCTCGGCAATGTATTGTTGAACACTTCGTAATGACTCAGGGGTGAGCGCCTGGTCCAGACCCTGGTTCATCACCTCTTCCGGCTGGTAGCCGCGCAGCTCCAGCACGGATGGTGAAACATAGGTGAAATGGCCTGCCAAATCCATGGTCCAGATCACGTCCTTGACGTTCTCGGCCAGGAGCCGGTATCTCTCCTCGGAATGGGCTAGATCTTCTCCTGAGACGCGGTTACCTGGCTTCGAATCAATGTACGTGACCAGACCGCCGACCTCCCCGGCGACATCATGCCAGGGGCGGACGTCATAGATTATGTTCTCGTGGCGGTTCTCGAGGGGAAACACCAATTCGCCCATCATGGTCTTGCCCATGAGGGCCTTGTCGCAGATCTCTTCCCATTCCTCGGGAATGCGGTTGAAGACCTCGTGCGGCGTTCGTCCAATGACGTCGCGATCATAAAGGTCGAATTCAGCCAGGTACTGGTCCGAGACCATCAGATAACGCAGATCGATGTCCTGGATGGCCATGGCGTTGGGCGCGTGGCCTACGATGTACCGCACCATTTCCTCGGAGTGCCGCAGTTCATCCTCCTTCTTTCTGCGTTCTGTTATGTCGCGTCCGTTCACAACGATCTGGTTCGGGCCGAGCTCGGTCGGCATAACAGTGATGGACGCCTCGATCAGCCGGTAAGTGCCGTTCTTGTGCCGTAAGGATATTTCATATCGTTCAGTTCGGCCGGCCCGGATCGTCTGGATCACTTTGGCTAGGTTCTCGACCAGGTCCGGGTGAGAGTACGTCTGCAGGTTCGTCCCTATGACCTCGTCGACCGAATAGCCCAATACCTTGGATATGGAAGGCGAGACATACCGGAGGGTGCTGTTCCGGTCCATGACACCGATGATGTCCATGGAGTTCTCGATCATGGCACGGAAACGCCGTGCGTTGTGCGTCATGGCGTCTTCGGCTTGTCGGCGCCGGGACATCTGGATAAGTAAATTCTTCAGTTCCGCGAACTGGGACGACGGTTCGCCGCCCTTCTTCAGGTAGAAATCGACGCCGCTGTTGAGCGCCTCGATGGCCACTTCCTCCCTCCCGCGGCCGGTGAAAAGCACGAACGGGGTCATGTCACCCTTGGAACGTAAGGCCTTCAAAAACTCGACGCCGTTCATCGCCGGCATCTGGTAGTCGCAAATGACGGCGTCGTAATCTCCATCCACGACCCGGCGGATGGCCTCATCCACGGACGTGGTCGTATCCATAGTGAACTCGACGCCGTCCTCTATGAAGTCCTTGGCGAGCTCGAGCAACAGAGGCTCGTCATCGATGTAGATCGTCCGAATCATAGGTGGGCACCGCGAAATAGTCGCGACCGCTGACAATCTGAATCTACTCTGACAATAAAACATTAACTGAGATAAAATGCCCTTTCCCATTGCTAAACGGGCCTTTCGGGGCATGAACATCTTTTCCCGCATTCACCTTCGGTGCAGCCACAATAAGTGAAGGACCAAATGCCTGGCCAAGGAAAGAAAGGATGCCTAAGCGTCCATTGAGTGCCTTGAAGCTGGTGGCACCTTCCTGCTATTCGGGAGCGCCAGTGCTGTAAAGCGATGATAATGATATGGACCAGCTCAGATTTTGCGTTTTTACTGTCGTTTTTTAATGATCTTTGACGGTCCCAACCATGGCTTTGATGTTCTTGGTCGGCGTCCTTGGTGCGAGACCGCATCCCGGAGCTAGTACGTCCACACCCGCCCGAAGGCATGACATTGATTCCTCCTCGACCTCTTTCTGCGTCCCGAAAAGCAATGACCCGATGGGACTGACATTCCCGATCAACGCCATCTCGCCATTCAAGACCTTCTTCACCCTGACCAGGTCCATGCACTGGTCCACGCTCAGCCCGGTCGCTCCGGACCTTTTGATCGATCCGAGAAGATTGGTCGTATCGCCACAGATGTGCAACACTGAACGGGCACCTCCGAACCGCGCCCTGAGCGCCATCCCGGTCTCGTATGGCAGGGCGTACTCCTCATACTGATGAGCTCCAAGAATGTCACCTGTCGCGGTGGCATCGATCAGGGTTATCACGTCTGCCCCTGCGTCAACGGCAGAGGCGACATACATCTGGTCGAACTTTTCCGCCTTCCGGACCAGCATCCTTACGAATGAAGGGTCTATCACGATGTTCATCAGAATGAGCTCGAGGCTCAGCATCTGGCAGGCGAGCATGAACGGGGCCACGATGCCGCAGATGACCGGGACGCCTTCCATCTTGGAGGAGAGCATATCCACTGCGGACAACACTGCCTTCGTCGCCTGGCCGGAGGAAGGGTCCACGATCTCCAATCGGTCCAGCTCCTCCCGGTCCCTCAAAGCCGTCACGGCGATCGAGGGCTGGCGGTCCAAACCTTCCCGTCCGGTCCTGGCCCCCAGCACGCTCGCCTCGGCGGTCACGTCGAATGGAACGCGTACACCTTCAAGCCCGGCGATGTCATGCGCCGCTCGGCTTAGGCAATACATCTTCCGTGGATCCCGGAATGCCTCGGGCCAGAAGCATCCGCTGCGCTCCATGAGATCCACCGTGCCGGTCTGGAGAGGGCTAACGCAAGGGACCCGGTCCAACTGGTCCCGGTCCAATGCCCGTAACATGCGTGCCCTCTCGTTCAATTCCGGTCTCATATGATCACAATATCAATGTACTACTACGATGGAACTTGTTCATCCTCTTTGGCCCAAGTAGACAGGACAATTATCACTTTGCGACGCCTGCTGGATAGTTATATATCTTGACAGTGAAGCATATTGAACCTGATAGGTATGGGATCCAGCTTAAGACGCATCGCAACTCGGCTTGTCATCGCCAACCTCCTGGTGCTGCCGGTCTTGATCTTGTTGATAATGCTCACGACCTCTAGCGCGGCAGCCGCCAGCGTTTCTGGAACTTGGTCGTCCAATGTCTCCGGGAAAGGATACATCCAAACTAGCCATATATTGGACACAAATTCTGATGTCAGGCTTGTGCTGACTCAAAATGGGAACGCTGTAAGCGGGACCATAGTAACGACCTGCTCTTATTCATATCTACATCCAGGCTATGAGAACTGGGGTTCTCCACCGATCGGTCAAAAGAACACGAACACGGTGAGCGGAACATTGTCGGGTACGACCCTGACACTTATTTGCTACACCCCGGCGTCCTCCGGTGTGAGCAACGGGATCAGTTATACCACTCCCGCCTCTACGACCACATGGATCCTCTATCTGAACGGGGACCGGTTGACTGGCAGCGGAACATATGTTGCAGCAGGTATGACCTACAGTTATACATTTGACCTGGTTTCCGGTGAAGGTTCTGGTCTTGCCGGTCTTTCCGGTCAGGTGACGGCCCCAGCGGTCATCGGCATTATCGGCGGCGGCGCGTGCCTGGTGGCCTCGCTCATGCCGGCACCGAAGGGAAGGGGCCCGCAAAATCCCAGATCAACAGGCAACTCGTACAATTACCAACCGAGCAACGTCCGGACGACCAGCGGAGATTCCGGCGCGCCGTCCGATCCCACGTATATGGGCGGGGCAGGCCTTCAATACCCTCAGGATTACGTCAACGGCATTCCGGTAAAACCTAGGTACTGGCAGTCCCAGCAGCATGGGCCGATCTGTCCTATCCACGGCACTATGTGCAATGCGAATTTCCTTTCAACGGAAGACCCCGGTGCCTGGTTCTGTCCTAAATGTCATGAGCAGGGCCGGAATTCCGGATTCCCCTGGGGGCGACAATAATGCCCGCTCAAACTGAAAACTATCAAGTGTTCAAGCGGTCGATGACCGACCCAGAAGGTAAAAGCGTGGACAAGGTATACAAGAACGCTCAGAAGCAGGCCCGGCCCGCTGGGTTCTTCGCCCTCGTGTTCGCCGCTATCGGTATCTTCTCCGGGGCGACCGCTCTCGATCTATCGACGTTAAAAGGGCTCACCGCGATCCTGGTCCTCCTCATCGGCCTGCTGGCCTTCGGCCTTGCTTTTTTTATGTTCCGAGTCCGCAAGACTGTCACGCAGGCACACAATGACGGCTATGTCGTCGTGGTCAGGGGCCCGGTCTCCAGATTCGACGGGAAGATGAATACCTCGGCCATGATGGTCGGCCCATTGGCCATAGGCTGGAATAAGAGGACCGTCAGTCCCCTTCAGGAAGGGTCGTTCGCCGAGGTCGCCTGCATCCCGAAGCTCAGGTCAGTGGTCTCGATCAACGGGGCCGGATTGGATCAACCTATCCGTGTCGTGATCCCAAACGACCTGGAAGCGAAGGCATTCATGGGTCCCCCTACCTACCAAGCACAACCGATGAACACGGTGAGCCAGAATGCAACATCCCCCACGAGCGGCATGAGCTTCTGCCCATCCTGCGGAAAACCGGCAAGTGGCCTGGCCTTCTGTTCCGACTGCGGAAACAAGCTATAAGGTGTCTATGCTAAGCCACAGCTTAAATAAAACCAGGATAATTGAATAGTCGACAGCGGAAAGAAGCAGGTTTAGAATGGGAATTTCAATATTCCCTATATCCCCCACATATTTCCATATTTAGGATGAGTGCCTGGAGTTCTCAGGTCCTGTTGGAGATGTTCGAGAAACGTTTTTCGGACAGGTATGAACAGGAGAGCACGTTCATGAATTGCATCGACGTGCGGACCACGGGAACCGCTAGACCGAAGCAAAAAAAATGAGATAACGGCGTCGTTTATTCCCGGATTGAGTGCGAAACGCGACAAACCATAAAATACCCTACAAATCAAACTCTATCCCGTGGCGCTAGCAGAGAGGGAGATCATGTCGTTCGTCGGCAGACGTAACGAACTAGACGGGATAGTCGATTGCATCTTGAACAGGGCATCGGACCGTCCCTCGATGGTCGCCATATCGGGTCCCGCCGGCATCGGCAAGTCATGCCTGGCTGCCGAGGCTGCCAAGATCGTCGAATTAAAAGGCTACATGGTGGCCAGCGTAAGCTGCGGCCAGGAATCGCCTTTCCCATACGCGCCTTTCCGGGAGCTGGTGGAACGCCTCAGAAGAACGCCGGGCTCGGTCTCCAGCCCGTTCCGGGATGACAAGGCATTGGGTTCTAAGGACGGTATATTGCTGGCCTGGGAATCGTACCTGGCAGAGCTTTCCCGGCAAAAGCCGTTGCTGATCGTCTTGGACGACCTGCAAAAGGCTGATTCTTCGACGGTTAGGCTTCTCGACTTCCTGGTCCGCTCCGCGGACAAGGAAGGACCACGCTTCCTCTGCACTTTTTGTAAGGAAGAGATCATGGTGGATGATGAAGGCCATTCTAATATCAATGATTTCATCTCCAACGCCTCGCTGGACGGACTATGCCGCTCGGTGGAACTGGGTGGTCTATCGCCCGAGGACACCGTCAAGGTAGTGGTAGGCTGGTTCCAGCTAGCATTGCCAAAGAACGTTGTGGACAAGGTCGTAAAGAGCAGCCGGGGAAACCCCTTGATGGCGGTTGAATCGGTCAAATCGATTGCCTCCATGGGCTATATGGAGTTACGCGACGGCGTGCTCCGTTGCGGGGAATTGAGCAAAGTCCCGATGACCTTTGGGGATGCGGTCAAGCACCGGCTGGATGTGCTGAAGGATCCGCAGCGCCAGATGATCTATCGGGCGGCGTCCTTAGGCTCGAGTACGGACGTTTTCACCCTGGCAAAGGCTGTAGGGGCAAGGCCGGACGAGGTCACCAAGATGATCAGGGAGGTGTACAAACTGAGCGCCCTGATCGACTGCCACGGAAGCGAGTTCCGGTTCCCCCATAAGCGGGTCCAGAAGGCCGTCCAGAACCTGATCCCGGCTACAGAAAGAACGGCCGTGTACAGATCGGCCACGGCAGCGCTGGAGAGCGAAGGCTATGGCGAGGAGGGCCTCGGCGAACTCTCCTGGCAATGGCACCAGGTGGGTGACAACGACCGCTGCCTTAGGTTCTCATTACTGGCGGGAAGGATCTGCTCGGTGTGGGGTGCGCACCTGGAATCAAAGCTCTATTTCGGCAGGGTGCTCCAGTTGGTCGGTGAAACGGGACGGGGCGACATCGTCCTCGAATCGTATGAGGCCATGGGTGATGCGAACTTCGGATTGGGCCGGAATGCACGCGCCTTGGAATGCTATGACAAGGCGATCAACAGGTCGTCCTCATCCGACCGGGCCCGCCTCTTAAGGAAGAAATCCTCATGCACCAAGAACAAGACCACCGAGAAGGGGAACGATCTCTCCCTTTCGCTGATTTTGCAGGCGCTCATCGAGTCTGGTGATGATTACGAGACCGCGGAATGCAAGAGCAGCATCGCCGCCGCCATCATGGCCAAAGGCGACATGGAAGGCGCCGAGAAGCTTTGCCAGGCATCCATGAAAGTGTTCAAGGACCATGGGGCGGTGGACAGGCTAGCCAGGGAGATGATGCAGTATGGCGATCTGCTCCTTAGACAGGGGAAGGCCGATCAGGCCATCGATATGCTCACACACGCCATCCGTATCGCGCAGGAACATCCCAATTTCGGCAACGAGGTTGACGCCAACGAGGCGCTGGGAATCGCTTACCTGTGCAAGGGACAGGTGGAGAAGGCGATCCCGGTGTTCGACCATTGCATGGAGATATCGAGACGGGCCGGGGACCATAACCGGACCGAGATGATCCAGTTCGACAAGACCTTCGCCTTCGACCTGGCCGGGGACATTTCCAAGGCCCGTGAGATGGCGGTGGAGGCCAACCATGAATCGCTCAAGAGGGGCGTCGGACCGCCATGGCAGGACGTCGTGTTGGCGCACATAGAACAGCGTGGGGGAGACCTGGCCGCCGCAGAAAGGCTGGCCGATTCGTCCCTCAAGACCATCGACGGAAACGTCTTCGAACAACCAGCCATCGGTACCCTGGCCGTCGCCGTGAAAGCGTCGGTGCTGAGCCGGAAGAAGGAATATATCAATGCCAATGAGATGTTCCAGAGCGCGCTGCCGAAGTTCCGCGGGACCAGGTTCGGGCCGCTGTACGAAGCGACCGTGCATGCCTGGTTCGCCGAATCGCTGGCCGAGCAGGGCAAGATGGAACAGGCGGTGGAAGAATACCGCAAAGCCCGCTCGCTGTTCGAGGGGTTCGGGAACTCGCTGTCCACCAGCATCATCGACAAGGACATCAACCTGCTGAGCGCCAAGATCATTGCCAGACAATGAGCGGAACTGCAACACCAGGCAAATGTATATCCAGTACCTTCTCATTCTCGAATAAGTTCAGATTGACTCTAATAACAATCGTCATTGAACGATAAGGATCTCGAGATCGCCTTGGTCGGATTGGGCCATGGCGGAAGCTCAATAAGCTCGGGTTCCTCAACAAAGGCATAGGGGAAGGAAGGGACAACTGATGCAGCTGGAGAGCATCATCGAAGGCAAGCGTATCTGCGTCACCGGAGGTTCGGGCTTCATCGGCTCGAACATCGTGCAGGTCTTGGCAAAGAAGAACGACGTTATCGTGATCGACAGCCTCCTTACCGGCCGCCGATCTAACCTGGAAAATATCGAGTGCAAGTTCATCGAGGGAAGTGTCAACGATGCCGAGAAGCTCAGACATGCGTTCCTCGGTGTCGACTATGTGTTGCACCAGGCAGCGCTGGCATCGGTGCCGCGCAGCATCGACGATCCCATGTCCTCCAACCTGAATAATGTGGAAGGCACATTAAACGTCCTAATGATGGCCCGCAAGTGCAATGTGAAGAAGGTGGTCTTTGCATCCTCGTCGTCGGTCTATGGAGACACGCCGACCCTGCCGAAGGTGGAGACAATGGCGCCGAACCCGCAATCACCCTACGCTGTCACCAAGATAGCTGCGGAGCAGTATTGCCAGGTGTTCTGGAAAAACTACAAGCTGCCGACGGCAGCTTTGCGTTACTTCAATGCCTTCGGACCTAGACAGGACCCCAATATGCAGTACGCTGCAGTGATACCGAAGTTCATACAGCTGACGAAAGCCGGGAAGAAACTCGTTGTCTACGGAGACGGGGAGCAGACCCGCGATTTCACGTACATCATGGATGTTGTACAGGCAAATCTAAGGGCGGCCGTCGACACCGAATCGAACGGCGAAGTGTTCAACATTGCCAGGCAGGAAAGCATATCGCTAAATGGCCTGGCCAAGATGATCTTCGACCAGTTGGGTAAGAAAGGGCAGATGGAATATCTGCCGGAAAGGGCCGGGGATATCAAGCATTCGCTCGCTGACATCACCAAGGCGAAGACTCTTCTCGGTTACAAGCCGGAATATACCATTGAACAGGGTGTCGGGCTGACCATCGCGTCGATGTGAGCATAACGGAAGTTGTTCTTTGTTGTCCGGTGATGCCCTCTGATGAATTATATTAAGATGGGCATTTTGGCAAATCGATAGACTTCATGGCCCGATGACCATGGATCATTTCTTGTTTTTCATCTCGTCGCCCATGTAACTGATCATTTTTGAGGGATTGAGCAGATCGAGAAAGTAATCAATATCATTTCGAGAGAACTCTTTAAGGGCTGTCATGGTGGAGAAGAACACAACAAGCGTGACACCTCCAAAGATGATGATGCCGATTATTCCAGAGAACGGATAAACGATGTTGAGCAGGAAGATCGCAACTCCAGCCACCAAACCTGAGAGGATGTGCCTCAAGATACGCGGGTTGCTGGTGGTCCCGGTCAGCATCTTCACTATGATACGGACCGACACAAAGACCGCCAGGGCTGTCATGGCGCTGACGATCGCCGCGCCTGTGTAGGACATGCCCAGCACCTTGACCCCGAACAGTTGGTCCGGAACGAAGACTAGCAATAAGATCACATTCATTGCAAACGTGCCAAGGATGATCTTGGCGCTGATGTCCGGCCGATTCACTCCGAGGATCTGCGAGGTATAGACGGTGTTCAGCAAGGTCAACACCGTCGTTATGGCGAGGAACCTCATCGTATCCCCGGCAGGGGCGAACTGGCCACCGAACAGTGCAACGCAAACTTCGGTCGGGAACAAGATGATCAGGGTAGCGATGGGAATTCCGATCATTGAGATATAGCGTTCCGCGATGTGGGTCACTTCCCGGATATTCTCGGTCTTACCTTCGCTATGGAGACGTGAGAACGAGGGAAAAGTAAGTGTGGCTACGGCGGACCCAATTACTCCTACGGCCCCCAGCAAGGTTTGTGATGAAGAGTAATAAGCCACACTACCAGGGCTGTCGAAGAAACCGATCATGATCTTGTCCAGGTTCATAGTTATGGCTCCGGCGATTGTGATCAGCGCAATTGGCATGGCGAACTTAATGTAAGTGCCGAACAAGGTCGGCTTTTTCCAATGAAATCGATCCCGGCGGAAGAGTAGAATGCTGGTGATGAGAACGCCCAGGGCAGCTAAGACAAAGGCATATGCCAATTCATTAGCGGTCATATGGTTGATGGAAACGAAGACGATGAGCGGGATCCTTATAAGTGGGTCGACGATCCCGACCAGCTGAGCCTTCGCCGTCTCCATCCTGGCGGTGAACGTCTGGATGGCCACGCTGGCTATGTCATACATAACGTAATAGAGCACAAAAAGAAAGACCAGGTTCCAAGCCGATGGTGAGATGTAGCCCCCAAGCACGTCCGTCCAGACCAGCAAGGCAAGGAACACGAAGATGACCATGAAGACAGTGAGCAGGAGCTTGATGACCGTGAATGTGGATATGCAATCGTCCTCGTCCATGCCCTCTGACACACGTTTTATATGCGCACTGCCGAACCCCAGGTCCGCTACAGAGTTCAGCGTCGCCAATGCCGCCAATATCCAGGCTATATTGCCATAGACATCCTTACCGAGATAATTCGTCATGGCGAAGAGGCCGATGAACGCGAGAGCTGATGTGATGACCGACGAAAGGACGATCAGCAGGGACCTGCGGCCGAGCATTTCCCGTTCCCATCACCGAAAAGGTATATAAGTGATTGTTGCCAGCTTTATGAAACGGAATAGCATCAGCAGGGTACCAGCAACAGGTTCGTCGGCGATTGGCGGATGAGGTCCTCTGCCGTCGTTCCGATGGCTATCTTGTGCCACATCGAATTGTTCCGGATACCTATGACGATGACACCGGCACTTATCTCGCGAGCCGCCTCTATGATGTTATAGGACGGAGTGCCGAAATGGATATGCGTGTCCAGCGCGCAGTTCGGCGTCGTCAGCCCGTTCATGATCCGATCAAGTTCGACCTTGACCTCACGGAACTTCTTGTCGTCGCCCATATCGTGTTTCGAAGAGCGGATCACGTGGAACAGCGTCGCCTTCCTCATGCCGGCTGCTCCCATCTCCTGGGTGGTCTCGGCGAGCTGCTTAGTGCAGTGGGTCAGCTCGAAAGCGATCAGCGCCGAATTTAGCATGCCGCATTGCTTCAGCCCGCCTTCCTGCTTCAGGAAGGGGAACTTGCCCAGAAGGACCGGTATCTTCGACTGCCTGATGACCGCCAAAGACACCGAACCGATCAGCAGTTCCGTGGCCCTGCCCTTACCGGTGGAGGCCATGGCGATCATGGTCGCCTTCTCCCGCTTCGAGACCTTTATTATCAGACTGGCTGGATCGCCGTTCTCCTTGATCGTTCGTGTGGGGATCCCGTTCTCGGTGATGACCCTGGCGAATTCGTTCATTCGACGTTCGTCGTAGCTGTCAGCCACCCTTCCATTTGGGACCGCATTGAAAAGAATGACCTCCTTCGCCCCATAGTGCCTGAGTTGTGATATGCAATCCACCATCAGATCGGACTGGTCGGAGAAATCCAATGGCAAAAATATTTTTTCGAACAGCATCTTTTATTAATATAGAGGATATGGATGATAATCTTTTCTGGATAACCCCAAATTTATGCAACGGAGGCATGCTGAATATCGATAATATTAACTCAAGAATCTCTAGGGACCTTAGATCTTCCTTCGCCTTTGGACAATGCTGGTACACTTTACAAGCGATAACCCGCCTGGAAACCCAACTCCTTGATCAGCGAGACCGTAAGATAGCGGTGCCTCAAGGCGTCCATCATGCCTCGGGTCTTCGACTTGGATCGATGGAACGACTCGATCTTCATCTCATTGCGGTATGCACGGGTCCGTCTTCCGATGGACCTCTGATGCCGGTAGAGCTCCATCGCGTTCGACTCTTCGTTATGCCATACGGCGTCAGGGACGATGACCGAATCCGTGCTCTTCTCCCGGACCTTCGAGTATACCAGCGAGTCCTCGTAACTTCCCATCGTCGGTATCATGGACTCGGGTATCTGGGAATACGCATGTTCGAGCAAGTGACGCCTGAACAGGCGTGGGTAGACGTTGTAACCCTCTCCCCCGTTCATAGCCTCGGTCTCGAAGAACAGCCTCTGCCGGTCCAGCTCCCTTTGGACCCAGTTCGAGGGTTGGTAGGAGCGCTCTCCCAGCACGACCATATCGTGCTTCTGCATCTGCTCGACGCAACGCGAGAGTGCACCTGGCCGCATTACCTGGTCGGCATCGATGTGCATTATCCACCCTCCCCTCGATGCCTTCAGCCCCTCCACCCTGGCACCAAGCAGCCGGCCGGGATAGTCGATGACCTTCGCGCCGAAACCGACCGCTATCTGCTTGGTCCGGTCCTTCGAAAAGGAATCGACCAGTATCACCTCGACATTCGTGTAGTCCTGCTCCTTTATTGACTGCAGGGCCATGCCGATATGCCTCTCCTCGTTTAGGGATGGTATGATGATCGAGATGAGCTCTTCATCCATGAGCGAAACCGCCTAGCCAGTATCCAGAGCTAGATAAATAGAAATATCGGTCATCTCGTCCAGAGGGGTGTTGATGCCGAGGCATGACCAGATGGGCGGCGGCAGAATAGTGGAAGGGAAGATAGTAAGATGATAATCACCAGGACCCCTTACCGGATCAGCTTCGTCGGAGGAGGCTCCGACATGGAATCGTTCTATGCAAAGCATCAGGGGGCCGTTCTCAGCTCCACCATCAACAAGTTCGTGTACATTTCATCGCATCACTATTTCGACGAGGCCAGCATCCGGCTGAAGTACTCGAAGAACGAGACGGTGAAGTCCATCGCCGAGATCCAGCACCCCCTGTTCAGGGAAGTGCTGTCACAGTTCGGGGTGAAAGGCTCGCTGGAGATGAGCTCCAACGGTGACGTGCCCGCCGGGACCGGGCTCGGATCGTCATCGGCCTTCACGGTGGGGCTCCTGCACAACCTGTACGTGCGAGAAGGAATATACGCGACCAAGAAGCGCCTGGCGGAAGAAGCCTGCGCCATCGAGATCGACCGTCTGAAAGAACCAATAGGAAAGCAGGACCATTACGCCGCGGCCTTCGGCGGTCTCAACGTCATTCGGTTCAACACCAACGGGAAAGTGGACGTGGAACCGATCCATCTCGATCAGGGCACACACCGTGAGCTGGAAGGAAATCTGCTGATGTTCTACACCGGCACCCAGAGAAGCGCGTCCACCATCCTGCAGGAGCAGAAGGACAACATCGCCGCGATGAAGAAGTCCGATGTGCTCATCAAGATGGTCGACCTGGTGTGGGAATTGCGTGACAGCCTGTTCAGCGGGGACATCTCCTCTTTCGGAGAGATCCTGGATAGGAACTGGGCCTTGAAGCAGCAGCTGGCGAACGGCATCGGCACGGACCAGATCACTTCAATGTACCGAAGGGGCATCGCAGCCGGTGCCCTTGGCGGCAAACTACTCGGGGCCGGCGGCGGCGGATTCCTGCTCTTCTACTGTGAAAAGGAGAAGCAGGAAAGGCTCAGGATGGAGCTCGCACAGCATCAGGAACTGAAGTTCAGGTTTGAGGACGAGGGCTCGAAGTTGGTTTTCGTTGGTGACGAGTATGAGGATTGAAGGTATCGACCAATACCTGGACAATGTGAAAGCGACCCTGGACAGGCTGGACCGGGACGACCTCACCAAATTCGCGGACGCGCTGACGAAAGCGTACGAGGACGGGAAACAGATCTTCGTCTTCGGCAACGGCGGCAGCGGCTCCACGGCCTCGCACTTCTGCGGGGATTTCCTAAAAGGTGTATCATACGGGCTGGACAAGCGGTTCCGGTTCCTTTGCCTCAATGACAACATACCGGCACTCCTGGCGATCGCCAATGACCTCAGTTACGATGACGTCTTCGTGGAGCAACTGAAGAATCACCTGCGGGATGGTGACCTGGTCATAGGCATCTCCGGTAGCGGCAACTCTATGAACGTGGTGAAGGCGTTGCAGTATGCCAAGGAGAACGGCGCAGTCACCGTGGCCATGTGCGGCTACGATGGCGGCAAGATCATCGGCATGGCGGACATCCATATCCACGCCGAGATAACCAACATGGAAGTGACCGAGGACGTGCATCTTGTCGTCATCCACTGCCTGAAAACCCTCATGAAAGAGAAACTGAAGAATCGGCAGATTTCCTGTTGATATTCGATCGAATCAGAATTCCAAGGAGACATAAACATGAAGATCCTGGTAACCGGCGGCGCCGGGTTCATCGGCAGCCACCTGAACGACGCGCTATTGGAGAAAGGCCACGAGATCATCTGCGTGGACGACCTGAGCCTCGGCACGGAGAAGAACATAAAACATCTCCTGGGAAACAAGAACTTCCATTTCCACCGGATGGACGTCACAAAGGGGAACGATCTCTCCGACCTGATAAAGGACAAACATATCGACTGCGTCTTCCATCTGGCCGCGAACTCCGATATCCAGCAGGGCGCGGCCAACCCCGCCATCGACCTGAACCGGACGTTCATGACCACGTACAAGGTGCTGGAAGCGATGCGTCTCAACGGTGTGAAGGATTTGGTCTTCTCGTCCACCTCCGCCATTTACGGGGAGAAGAACATGGCAGTCAACGAGGACGAGGGACCGCTGCAACCGATATCGCTGTACGGTGCGGCGAAGCTCTGCTCCGAATCGTACATCTCCGCCTATTGTCACAACTTCGGGATCAGGGCATGGATATGCCGGTTCCCTAACGTCGTGGGGGACAGGAGCACGCACGGCGTGATCTACGACTTCGTCAGGAAGCTGAACAAAGATCCGAAGAGCCTGGAGATCTTGGGCGACGGCAAGCAGCACAAGCCCTATATCTACGTGAAGGACCTGGTCACCGGCATCCTATTCTGCTGGGAGAACTCCAAGGAAACGCTGAACGTCTACAACCTGGGCGTGGACTCGGAAACGACGGTCACCGAGATCGCGGAGATCGTCGTGGACGAGATGGGGCTGAAGGACGTGAAGTTCGTCTATACTGGTGGAGACAGGGGATGGAAGGGCGACGTGCCGTTCTTCGCCTATGACCTGAGCAAGGTGCACGCCCTCGGTTGGTCGGCGTCAAGAACCTCGAACGAAGCGGTAAGGCACTCGGTCATGATGTTCCTGGCCCAGAGCAAGAAGTGATCCTCGGCCGGTAAGTTCCAGAGATCACTTGGCCGGAACCTCGGTCCCAGCCTCCTCCGGCCCTGCCTCCATGTAGGCCCAGCTGACCAGCGTGGTACCGGCGGACGTGACCAGCAGGTCCAGGGCGATGGTGACGACGGAATCGTGGAACAACATTATCAGAGAAACTTGGAGAATGGTGAAGAACACCATTATCCCCAGGTAGGTTCGCCGGTTGGTGGCCAGGCCGTAGTTCATGAACAGGTTGGCGGTCCCGAACAGCGCCATCGCTACCCCCATGATCCCCAGGGCGCTGGCGGCGCCGATATACTTATCACCGTCGTAGAGGAAGCGCAGTATCTCGGTGGGCAGCAGGAAATACAATAACACGACAATGCCGGTGACCGCCAACGCCAGCAGCACCGACAGGCGCATCATCGCCACAGTGCCGGTCTTCTTGACATGGGCGTGTGCCAACTTGGGATAGATCACGATGTTGATGGACGAGGGCAGGAACAGTAGGATCTTCCCGAGCACCGAGCAGACGGCATACACTCCGGCCGTGTTCGGGTCGAGATACTGCCTTGCCAGCACAATGTCGATGTTCAACATGACGGTGAGGCAGGTGACGGCGACGACCACGGACAACAATGATCCGCGCATCTTCACCATTTCGTCGGCTGGGATCGGCACCCTCTCCTTGCCGAAGTAATCCCTGACGAAGAAGAGCGCCACGATCATCGCCAGCACCAGACTGATCACGACCCCGCCGATGGCCCCGGCTATGCCAAATCCGAGAGTAACCAGCAGTATGCTCAGTCCCAGTTTCGCCACCGGTCCGGTTATCCCATAGGCCGCGTTGTTGCTAAAGCGCTGTAGGCCCTGGCTGGTCCCGTATCCGACCGGGGAGACCAGTGCGATGATCACTCCGGCCATGAGCAGGAAGACCGGAATGGTGGAAGAAAGGTAGATGAAACTGGATATCTCAGATAATAATAGGAACATCACCAGCGCGATCGTCGCCCCGACGGCCGCCGATACCAGCAAGGTCTTGCGCATGAGCCATGCGATCTCTCCTTCCCGGGCCTCCGCCTTGAGGTACGAGGTCTGCTTCACCAGGAACGTGCTCACCACCTGGGCGGGCACGATCACCAGGTAGAACATGGAAAGAAGCGCAGAAAGCTCGGAATAACTGCTTGGGCCCATGGTCCGGCCCATGTATATCTGGAAAAGGTAGTCGCACCCGCCGCCAACGATCGTGGCCACTGCCATCAGAAGGGCCGGCTTGGCCATTTCCCCAAAGAAACGAGGGCGACGCAACGCCTGGGAATAAGTTGCCCAATATTACTAATCGATGGAATGTCGGTTAGATCCCGTTCCGGATCGGCCCACACTCATGAACGGAATGTCCGGGGTGACGGCCTCCTGCTGAATGAGAATTGCCAAGTGGCTCGTTTATTCGATCATCATGAACATTTTTCGTCAAACTTGAACGATTGTGAATATCATCGGAATCATCCAGACATGACCGAGCCCTTCGTCGGAACATCAGATAGGCATAGACTGAAATTGATCCGTTCTTGATGTTGACGATCGACCGCCCTCACAAAATACTTAATCGCAGGCCGCCTAGATATCCAGGGGAAGAAATGGTCTATTCCTTTCAACAGAAGGCGCTCGTCCTGGCCGTTGCCGGAACGCTCGTGGCCATGGTCATCTTACTCTCGATCTATCCCCCGAACATGAGCGGGCTGAACGAGCCGCTCCACATCGACGGAAACTCGGAAATGGTCGTCATTTCGGAACATTACCATTGGCCCGGCAATGGGACGGCATCGGACCCTTTCATGATCTCTGGATTGGACATTCATTCCGGTCTTGAGTATGGGATCAACATCAGCAACACGGACCTTCATTTCCGGGTGACCGGCTGCAGCATCGACCAGAGCGACAAACGGACATTGGAGGGTAGTTACGGGGACCACTTCTTCGGGTATGCCGTCACGTTCAACAATGTCCAGAACGGAGAGGTGAGCAAATGCACGATCCGCTCAGAACACTGTGGTCTCAAGATCGTGGGATCTCTAAACCTGTCCATCCTGGACAATTCGATCTACGGCTTTGATTATGGATTCTTGATGCAGGACTCGGGCTACGGTCGGATCATGAACAACACGATCGGGGACCAGTATACAGGGATGATCTTCCAGGGGAACCATGACCTCTCCTTTGCCGGGAACACCTGTCAGGGGAAGTATTCCTGCCTGAAGGTGAACGAGTCGACCAGGGATGAGTTCACCTGTAATTCATTCAGCTCAACCTATGACACCACGGTCGAGATTGTCGGATGTTCTGATGGGACCTTCCAGGGTAACACCGTCCACGGCGATGGGGTCGGCATGTCCGTCTCCGGTTGCAGCAACGAGAGCCTGATCGGCAACGGCATAACCGGACCGGGGGCGCTGTTCGTCGGCACATCGAATTCGCTCAACATATCCCGCAACGTTCTTTATGGGACAATGACGGAATGCCTTCTGCTAGGTCACGTGTCCGGCTCCATTGTGACGAACAATGATATCCAGGGGCGTTACGATGTCCTGATCGCAACAATTCCGACAACAACAGCCTTTTGGGAAACAGGTTCCACGATTATGTGCCCGGTTACTACGCACTGAAGGTAATGAACGGTTCAGGGAACCTGATCAGGACGAACGTCTTCCTCAGGCCGGCAAGTAACCCCTATTCAAGCATTTCATATACCAACAGATCTCAGGCCCTTGACGATACTGGCCTGAACCGTTGGAACGATTCGGTAGGGGGGAATTACTGGTCTGAACGGACCGCCCCGGACGCCGATTCCGATGGGATCGTCGACCAGCCTTACGCCTTGGATGGAGGGCTCGGGGCCATGGACTATCGGCCCCTCGTCGATCAACCTTGAAGGCGTTCGATCCAAGGAAGGATAGGTCGACATCCGATTTGGCTTAGGCATTCCCGGACGCATCATTGATATCGTCAGTCAGACACTTCCCCTAGCAAAGGTCAGCAGAGAGGATGCAGGTTGGGAACGGAAGGCGGGACGGGGCAGGCAAAGAACAGGGTCTTTTCGACCAGGTCCTGGACCCTGGTCGCGGTCCTCTTGGCGGCGTGCATCATCCTCACTCTCTTGCTTCAGTTCAGGGAGATCACGGACCTGGACGTATGGCTTTTCCACGAGGTCAGGGAGCAGTACGAGACCGGACTGAAGACGTTCGTCCGGGTCTTCACCGAGCTCGGTTCCCTGCCAGTCTGGTTCGTGGTAGTGCCGGTCCTCTGGCTGGCCCGTAAAAAGGAGGCCGCGGTCACACTTCTTATCGCCCTGCTGTCGGTCATCCTGATAGCGGGAACGATGAAGTACGGCATTGATCGGCCGAGACCGTTCGATGTCATCCAGGCGGTGGACCCACTCTACCGGCCGATTGACCCTTCGTTCCCTTCCGCCCACGCCATGACAATCTTCGCCGCTGCGGTGACCATAGGCAAGAAATGGCGCAAGACCCTCGTCCCTCTGCTGGTCCTGGCCGCCGCCGTGGGATTCAGCCGGGTGTACATCGGGGTCCATTATCCCTATGACGTGGCGAGCGGGGCGCTCATCGGCATCCTGATCGGCCTGGTGGCGGACAGTCTAGACCTGTCCAGGATGATCCATTGGATCGAGAAAAGGATACGACGTCTGGCAGACCGGCTAGGGATCTCAAGGGACCTGTGATAGTTTTTGAACGCTGATAGCCAAGATGAAATACGAGCCCATTGATTCCCGAGCGCTTTAGCATGGGCGGACCTGAGACCTTGAACAAGAGAAGGATCGTTACCTCCGACGAGTCCGCGGCGCTATTGATCACGATCATGTCAAGCGCCATGCTCGGTTCTTCGTACGTGGCCGCGAAGGTCGGCGTGGGGAAGGTCGACCCGTTCCTGTTCGGAGCGGTCGCCATGGGCATTGGCACCCTGGTCATCCTGGCCTTCATGGCCTGGAGGGGTTCTTTGACGTTCTCCATGTTCAAGCGGTGGGAGTTCTGGACCGCGCCCATCCTCAACACCGGGGTCGTTGCCAGCCAGTACATCGGGCTTACCATGACCACCGCGGCCGTGGCCGGCCTCATCGTGGGTTCGAACGTCATCTTCGTGGCCATCTTTTCCCGCATTGCGTTCAAGGAGAAACTGGGACGTAATCGCGCCATCGGTCTCATCATCGGGTTCCTCGGACTGATCACGCTGACCACCAAGTGGGACCTGAACACCCTTCACGGTGACCAGCTGGTGGGAGACCTCCTGGTCCTAGTTTCCGCGATATTCATCGGCCTGGTGGTCATCATGTCGCGCGTTGCGCTCAAGCACATGGAGTACGACCAATGGTCATTGAGCCTGCACATGTTCCTGCCGGCGACGTTGCTGATCCTGGCCCTGACCTTGGGGAACGTGGCGAACTACAATGGGGACGCCCTGCCGCTCATGATCTACATCGGGGTCATGTGCTCCACCGTGCCGACGATGCTGTGGGTCAAGGCCCTGAAGCACATCAGCGTGGTCACCTCGGCGACCGTGCTCATGCTGGAATCGACCTTCGCCGTGGTGCTCAGCTGGTTGGTGCTCGGCGAACAGATAGACCAGTTCGTCATAATCGGAGCATTGCTCACATTCGTCGCCATCGTGTTCGTGGCAAAACAGAACGAATAGGAAAAATGAAAACGGTTTACCGAATGAGAATGGAATACCTACTTCTTTTTCTTCTCATCCTTCTTCTTGTCCTTGTCCCCGCCCTTCGGCGCGCATTTGCCACATGCCATACGATGCACCTCCATAGGGGGCGTTCCCCGGTGTTGGAAGAATCAACCAGGCCAGTAATTAAATCTTGTTGTTCGGATGTCAAAAATCGACCGGATATGCTTAACTCGGCCAAATGATGGACCAATACAGAATTAATGATCAACGGCGACTATTGGCACGCTGCTACCCGTTCGTCGATGGTCTTCAGCACCTTCTTGAGCTGAAAAACGACCTCGTCCATCTCATCGCCGGTCATCGGTTTGACCAGGTATCCGTTCACATTGCTGGTCTCCGCCCTCTGCCGGTCCATCGGCGATGTGGAACCGCTGTAGATCACCACCGTGACCTCCTGGTCATGGCTGCGTATGAATTCCAGCACCTCCTGACCGTTCTGTTTGGGAAGGTTCAGGTCCAGCAGCACCAGGTCTGGCATGTTCTTGGCGCCACCATGCACCTGCTCAAAGAAATCGATCGCCGCCTTCCCGTCTCGGAGCTTGGTGATCGAGACCATGAAGCCGGTATCGTTCAGATATTCACATGCCAGATAGGCATCGGCCGGGTTATCCTCTACGAGTAAAACATCGATGGTCTTACCAATGCTCATACCTCGACCTCAGGAGTAAATTTGAAAGGGAACGATGCCATGGCCGAATCAGCAACTTCCCCTACATAACCTTCATTCATGTAAACCTTGTGAAAAAGACATTCTCTGTCTGAGTTCTTGGCTTCAAACCGGATGCTGTTATCCTTGAACCAGAACTTGCACATGTCAAATACCCTTCTCGCAGAGACCATTATCCCAGTTCAGACCAGATTTAGGAATCAGATCGCATCAATGACCGGTTCCAGATAAGATGGCCCTATGGGATTCGTCGGCTAACAAATTACCATTGCACCAACACTTATAGAAATGTTGCCCCAATAAAAACGAGGATGGAACGGCCACAATGAAGGTACGATCGATCACATAGCATCAAATTATTTCAAAATCCCCATTCCGGGATGAATTCGACCGAGGCACCTTGATCACCTATCGGGTCGTTATAACGATCACATGATCTCGGTCCGTCGATCACCCGACCGAGAATTTTTCCAATTACGGACGTGAGCGCAAAGTGTCGATCGAGGCGGGAATATCGCCCAAAAAACGCTATTTTCACGAAACGAAACACTTAGTGTCACGTATCGAAATGGATGATTTTATCTATTTTTTTACCATCTGGCTACATGAAAAATATTGAAATCAATAATGATAACCGTCCGATTTGCATTATATACACAAAAATGGCGTTCTTTGCTTAGGTGTCGGAAAATGCACGCTCTCGAAACATCGAGGTTATTGACGGAGGAGTACTCGGCGAAGATACTCCTAGCGACCATGGGAAAGCCGAAAAGCGCATTCGAACTGAGCGACAAGCTCGGAATACCGATCGCTGCTTGCTACCGAAAGATCAAGCTGCTGGAGGATTCCGGTCTCATGTTCTGTGCGGAGAGAAGGCTTACCCAAGCGGGAAAGAGGATAAGCATGTACAAGTCGAACGTAAGGAACGCCCAGATCGTTTTCGAAAGGAACAAGATCAGGGCCAAGATCGAAATGATCGACGGTACGACCCAGGACGCGTCCTATGACATAGACATGTCGGCATTCCTGGAGATGGCAAAACAACCCGCTTGAACGAATGAACGATTTCGATCAGGGAGAATGCATTCTTCCCTTCCCGTACTATTCCGGGAAGGGCGTTTCTCCTTTGATCGGATCTTGTGGGGAGATGTTCCAGACGGTCACGAAGAATTCCGTGAATTCTTTAGGATCGCCTTGGACCATCCTGTCTGGCAAATAAATTCCATCATCCATTCGATCGTTCTTCTAGGCCGTCGAGCATGGACGCCTGGAGTGGACAGAACTCAGTAATAACAACAGAATTCCTTAACCCAGTTCTTTGGCTGGATTATTCTGGCGATCTTTGTATGTGGACTTCCGACGGAAACGAACACCAGATGAGGAAGATACAAGAGCATCGCCGTGAGTGCTCTTCGGTAAATCTAGACCATAATGCGGAAGGCAATATCAATTGTAAGATATTGATACGAATAGCGTATTGCTCATACGAATTACCGTATAATAACTTAGTAATTCGTCAACTATCGTTGAGCGTTCTCGAAAGGTTTAATTATCTCTGCGAACCTGAATGGCCTCGGCGTGCTTTCGAATTAGGGAATAGCTTCGTCGCAATTCCCAAGGAAGCGGCCAAACCCCGGAGGAAAAGGGATGACCGACCAGCATACCATCGAATCAGTCATGGAAGAGGACAGGCGCTTCGACCCCCCGAAAGAGTTCAGCGAGAACGCCTTGGTGAAGAGCTACGAAGAATACAAGGCAATATATGACGAATCGATCATGGATCCCGAAGCCTTCTGGGCGAAGCAGGCCGAAAACATCCATTGGTTCTCCAAGTGGCACAATGTGTTCAGCTGGGACGCGCCGGAGGCGAGGATCAAGTGGTTCGAGGGCGGCAAGACCAACGTCGCATATAACTGCCTGGACCGTCATACGCTCGGTCCAAGGAAGAACAAGGCCGCCATCATCTGGCAGGGAGAGAAGGACGAAGAGGTCGTTACTCTCACATACCAGCAGCTGCTCAACGAGGTCTGCAAGTTCGCCAATGTGCTCAAGTCCAAGGGCGTGCAGAAGGGCGACCGCGTCTCCATCTACATGCCGATGATCCCGGAGCTGGCCGTTGTCATGCTGGCCATCGCCAGGATTGGGGCCATCCACAGCATCGTTTTCGGCGGTTTCTCGTCGGAATCGTTACGGGACCGGATCAACGACAGCGACTGCAAGGTGCTCATCACCGCCGACGGGAACCACCGCGGCGGAAAGCCGGTCAACCTGAAGGTCAACGCCGACCTGGCACTGGAGAAGGGCGGCCCGGTGGAGAGCGTCATCGTGGTCAAGCGTTCCGGCGCCGAGGTGGAAATGGAACCGGGCCGGGACTTCTGGTACCACGAGGAGATGGCCAAGGCCTCGCTGTATTGCGAGCCGACCTGGATGGACGCGGAGGACCCGCTGTTCATCCTTTATACCAGTGGCTCCACCGGCAAGCCCAAGGGAGTGCTGCACACCACCGGCGGATACCTGGTGTTCGCCGCCATGACCCACAAATACATCTTCGATGTCCACGAGGAGGACACCTACTGGTGCACCGCGGACATCGGCTGGATCACCGGGCATTCGTACATCGTCTACGGACCGCTGTGCAATGGCGCCACCACCCTGATGTTCGAAGGCATACCGACCTATCCACAGCCCGACCGGTTCTGGCAGATCGTGGAGAAGTTCAAGGTCAGCACATTCTATACCGCGCCCACCGCCATCCGTTCGTTGATGCGGGAGGGAGAGAAGTGGCCCAAGTCGAGGGACCTCTCCTCGCTGAGACTGCTCGGTTCCGTCGGTGAGCCGATCAACCCCGAGGCCTGGATGTGGTACCACCACAACATAGGAGGGGGAAGGTGCCCGATCGTCGACACCTGGTGGCAGACCGAGACCGGCGGCATCCTGATCAGTCCGTTACCGGGAGCGACGCAGACCAAGCCCGGATCGGCCACAAAACCGTTCTTCGGGATCGAACCGGCCATCTTCAAGGAGGACGGATCGGAGGCGGCGGTCAACGAGGGAGGCTATCTGGTCATCAAGAAGCCTTGGCCCGGCATCATGAGGACCGTCTACGGTCAGCACGACCGGTTCAAGGAGACCTATTGGAGCAAGTTCCCCGGCTACTACTTCACCGGCGATTCGGCCCGCATGGACAAGGACGGGTACGTCTGGATCATGGGGAGGGTGGACGATGTCATCAAGGTCTCAGGACACCGGATAGGTGCGGCGGAGATCGAGTCTGCTCTCGTCTCGCATCCGAAAGTGGCGGAAGCGGCGGTGGTACCGGTCCCGCATGACATCAAGGGAGAGGCCATCTACGCCTACGTCACACTGAAGTCCGGGGTCGAGGAGACGGACCAGCTGAAGAAGGACCTGGTCATGCATGTGCGGCACATGGTCGGACCGATCGCCTCGCCGGATACCATTCAGTTCGCTAGCGCCATGCCCAAGACCCGCAGCGGCAAGATCATGAGGCGCATCCTGAGGAAGATAGCAGCTGGACAGGCCGAAGAGCTGGGAGACGTCAGCACGCTGGCCGACCCTAGCGTCGTGGGCAAGCTGGTGGAGGACCACAAGCTCCAATCGAAGAAATGATTCCTTAAGGATGGGGGATGAGTCGCTAATAATATCATAGGGTTTCGTCCTGCCAGGGATGCCAAGGGAACCACCCTTGACCCCCTAATACTCCTCAACGAGGAGACGTCAAAATCTCTTAGGAGGGACACTCCCCTCCGTCTAAGCTTTTTTTAGCTTGATGTCTGCAAGAATTAGGGTCATTATCATGCTATTTCTGAAATTCTTGATTGGCGCAATCGGTCTCGGGAGGCTCCCGAGGATCGGTATTCTCGATCTTTGCCATACCCTGAGGAGTCATGGAATTCATCCAATATGGAAATGTCGTGGCAACAATCATATATCGAGCGAGTCCAACTAATCAACGGGGTTAAGATCCGGGAAGGTTGGTATATGAACGGCGATACGGCTGTTGAGATCCTGATGTCCGACGAGAAGCGGAGGGACCGCCGACGCAACCCCGCGATGAAGGACGTCATAAGCCTGATGATAGCGCATGAGGACAGGCACGGCAAGGCGATGACACTGGAAGAGCTGGCCGGGGTCCTGCACTTTCCTGACCTGGACCTGGAGGTGCTGCTCTTCGAAATGCTCGGTCGCTCATACGTTTCATGCTTGCTCGATCAGGAACAGGCCGCGATCGACATCGAAACGGCGGTCACGACCACCTGTCATGCATGGGGGACCACGTTCTTCGGGCGGGATTGGTACAGGAGCGAAGAGAGAAAAATCAGGGAAGTATCCGTCCATTTCTATTTCCCCGATAGGGCGAAATAATACGTTTCCGAAATGGAGCCGCAAATTGTTTAAATATGAATCGGCATAGAAATCATACGCACGACCGGCTCGCGGGATCCGACACCTGTAATTCCGTGATACGGTCAGCCGGCCGTGTCCTTGATCTGTTTTTCGTTAACTTTTGCTCGATCGAGTTCCTCAATTGATAACCTGGCCGGAAAAGCAATCACCTGCGGATAGTAAAGCCCATCACTTGGACCAGAGGTCCATGTTGACCATGTAGGTGTCCTCGACCAGCCTTGCCTACACCTTGAGGCCGGTGCGGTAGAACATGTCGAGCATACGGAAGTTCTCCGAAAGCAGCTCGGCGGTGAGCGCCTTAACGCCCTTGTCCTTGGCGATCTTGATCAGCATGTCCATGAACTGCATGCCGATGCCTTTGTTCTGCCAGCGGTCGACGACGACGAACGCCACTTCGGCGGTGTTGCTCGCCTTGTCCACGTCGTAGGACGCCATCCCGATCACGTGGAAGTGGTCACCGTCCTTGGTCATGGCGATGACCGTCATTGTTCCTTCATAATCAATGTCGATGAGGCGCTGGATCTCCTTATGCGGCATCTGCTTCTTCGGCCCCATGTAACGCTGGTACATGGTCGCTTCGGACAACGAGTAGAACATCTCCTTGATCATCGCCTCGTCCGTGAGCTTGGCCGGGCGGAAGTAAACTTCAACGCCCTTCATCATCAGGACCGCCTCGTACTGCTCCGGGTAGATCGTCCCGGTGAAGGTCATCCCGGATACATCCTTGAACACGTAACCGAGCGATTTGGCATGCGCCAGCAGCTGCGGGCGGAACTTCGGGTGGGCGATCGAGATGAGCGCCAAAGCCCGCTGAGATATGCTCTTTCCATGCAGTTCGGCGATGCCGTACTCCGTGACGACGTAGTGCACGTCGCCCCTCGTCGTGGTCACCGCGGACCCTTGGTCCAGGGTCGGCATTATCCTCGAAACGGATCCGTCCCGGGCGGTGGAAGGCATCGCAATGATGGGCTTTCCGCCCTTAGAACGTGCCGCGCCCCGCATGAAATCGACGTGGCCGCCCAGTCCGGAGAAGAACTTGTTGCCGAGCTGGTCGGCGCAGACCTGCCCGGTGAGGTCGACCTGCAGCGCCGAGTTGATGGAGATCATGTTCTCCTGGTGCCCGATGATGCACGGGTCGTTCGTGTAAGAGGAGGGGCGCATCTCGATCATATCATTGTCATTGATGAAATCATAGACGTGCTGCGTGCCCATGACGAACGATGCCACCACCTTGCCGTTGTCCTTGGTCTTCTTCGACCCGTTCACGGCGCCAGACTCGATCAGCGATACCAACCCGTCAGAGAGAAGCTCGGTGTGAACACCCAGGTCCTTCTTCTTGGCCAGGTACTTGATGGCCGCGTCGGGCGTGGAGCCATAACCGATCTGGAGCGTCGCTCCGTCCGGCACCAGGTCCGAGAGGTACTTGCCGAGCTTGGTCAGCACCTCCATCTTCTCCTCACGTTCTGGCCTCCATTCGAATATCGGTTCGTCGATCTCGACGATATGGTCGATCTCGGACAGGTTGATCAGAGAATCGCCATGCGTCCGGGGCATGTTGTGGTTGACCTGGGCGATGACCATGTCCGCGTTCTCGGCGGCCGACTTGGTGATATCGACGGATACACCGAAAGTACAGTCCCCGTTCGCGTCTGGGGGGGATACCTGGATGAGTGCGACATCGATCACGATCTTGCCCGAATCGAACATCCTTCCGATCTGTGATAGGTTGACCGGTGTATAGTCCGCCCGACCGTCGTTGACGGCATAGCGCACGTTCGGGCCAATGAAGAAGGCATTGAGGCGGAACCGGTCATTGAACCGTTCCTCGTTATATGGCATCAGACCGAGGGAGAGCGTCTGTACGATCTCGTTGTCGCCCAGGTTCTCCGACTCGGCGATCAGTGCTTTGACCAATGCCTGGGGTTCACCGCAACCGGTGCCGATGAAGATGGTCTTGCCGCGACCGATGGAGCGGACCGCGTCTACCGCCGTCGTGGTCTTTTTTCCAATGGCCTTTGACCGATCCTTTGCCATTTCCTAAACCTATCCTGCATTTAGCCACAAGGGCGCCGGACGATTAAATGGTTTTGTCCGTGGCCCGACGACTGGACGAACAGTCGGGGTGCCCTATCGGCTTAACGACGATGATCCTCAGTCCTTCTCGAGAAGCAATCAGGGACCTTATCATGTGGGAGAACTAGATTCCATCTTTAAGGGAGCTGACCTTTTCGATGGTTGCGAAGGGGTGGCGGCAGGTACAATCCTTGATTATTTCGTAGTTATCATTCGTTAATTAATTTATAGAGAATAAGCATATTTACAACAACTAGATGCGTTTATATAGCCATTATGATGAATAATGTCTATATAATTTTGTTTATAATCTATTATTGGATTCGCCCCAAGTGGAGCATTCACGGCGGCGAGGAGTGACAAGTTCCAATTCTGCGCCAAGGATTCGGCGGGGAACATCGGACCGATTAGGAAGGTGAACCACTAAACATGTTGGGCAATAAAGCCGTTGAGAGATTGAACGACCCGCGCACCTTGCGGGTCCTGTCGCTCATTATCGACAGGCCGCGGACCGCCAAAGGGATAGCGGCGGAGCTCGAGGTTGAAAAGGGTAATCTATACCGCAACCTGCGCGACCTAGAACTCTTAGGGCTGATCTATCCGGGGAAATGTCACCCAGATGAATGCAAATCAAACCGCAGCCACGGAGCAGCATACTACCCAAATGTTAGAAAATTGGAGATACGCATCTCCCCCCTTGCCGTCTCCTACATCGCTCATTATCTAGATGGAACGGTCGAGGAAGTTTCGAGGTAACTTAGATGATCTATCGAGAACCGGAAGTGGCAGAGTATCGGCTCATTCTATCGGACGTCCATCGCGGGAGCGATGTCGCCCAGATGCCTCCGAAGGTGGAACAGGAACTACTCACCGGAGTGATGAGCAGGATGGACATCGCGTGGCATCGTTCCAGCTCGGGGATGCGGCGAAGGCGTCATGGTCAGAATTAACCAACAGACTATGACAGATAAACGACAGATTAGGTATCTTCAATTCCTCGACATTCAGTCAACAAATTACCGACAGTATAAGACAGATACAACACTTGTGGAAGTATAGGTGAGAGTGAACCCACTACATTATCCCAAGATTGTCAAGTTGAGAGTTGAAAAAAGATTGACTAAGAGGTTTGGGGGGCTTTTCGCCCTATCTTTCAAGCTTCCGAGCGATTGTTCATCATCATTTCAGGGCGAGGTTTTTCTTCTTCGTATGTGGATAGTTGCGATAACGACAGCCAAGGTGATCGCTCCGATCACGGTGCCGGACCAGGTGGCCCAAGAAGGCTTGGAGACCAGGGTTAGGGTCGAGGGCTCGTTGACCGTTGGGGTGTACGAGTAGACGGAACCTATCCTATCAGTGATGCTTGGGTTGTTTGTGAACGTCGGGACCCAATGACCTCTGGTGACTGGGACAGTGGCTGGTACGGTCACGGTCCAGTTCTTCCAGCTCGAGAGTGTTCCTGAGGTTGATACAGCTTTAACTGAGAAGGTATAGGACCCCGCAACGGTTGGCCTTCCTGATATCGTTTTACCAGACCAAGAGGCCCAGGTCGGCTTTGTTACCAGAGATAGAGTAGCGGACTCGTTCACGGTTGGGGTGTACGAGTATGCTGTCCCGATCTTGCCAGAGGTGCTTGGGCTGTTGGTGAACGTTGGGGCCCAATGACCTCTGGTGACTGGGACAGTGGCTGGTGCTGGTACGGTCACGGTCCAGTTCTTCCAGCTGGAGAGCGTTCCTGAGGTCGACACCGCCTGGATCGAGAAGGAATACGACCCTGCCGCTGTCGGTGTCCCGGACATCACCGAGCCAGACCAGGTTGCCCAGCTTGGATTTGTGACCAGGGAAAGGGTGGAGGACTCGTTGACCGTTGGGGTGTACGAGTAGACGGAACCTATCTTACCGGTCGTGCTTGGGCTGTTGGTGAACGTTGGGGCCCAGTAAGCAGGGTTGGTGACTGGGACAGTGGCTGGTGCTGATACGGTCACGGTCCAGTTCTTCCAGCTCGAGAGTGTTCCTGAGGTTGATACAGCTTTAACTGAGAAGGTAAAGGACCCCGCAACGGTTGGCGTTCCTGACATCGTTGTACTGGACCAAGAGGCCCAGGTCGGCTTTGTTACCAGAGAGAGAGTAGCGGACTCGTTCACGGTTGGGGTGTATGAGTATGCTGTCCCGATCTTGCCAGTGGTACTTGGGCTGTTGGTGAACGTTGGGGCCCAGTAAGCAGGGTTGGTGACTGGGACGGTGGCTGGTACTGTCACGGTCCAGTTCTTCCAGCTCGCGAGTGTTCCTGAGGTTGATACAGCTTTAACTGAGAAGGTAAAGGACCCCGCAACGGTTGGCGTTCCTGACATCGTTGTACTGGACCAAGAGGCCCAGGTCGGCTTTGTTACCAGAGAGAGAGTAG
>JBEKDM010000012.1:0-30288 GCA_050014375.1 Methanomassiliicoccales archaeon
CGGTGACACCGTCGGTGACCCGTTCAAGGACACCGCTGGACCGTCCCTGCACGTGCTGGTCAAGCTGCTCTCGACCATCACCCTGGTGTTCGCGGCGATCATCGTCGTCGCGTAAACCCGGAAAACTCTTTCCCAATTCCTTTCCTTTTTCTTTTATCCAGCTTAGATAATTCCATCTTTCTTGATTATCAATATTTATATAAGAGATACCTCATGCCTTGCTAGTTAAGGGTATTCTCATGTACATGTTGACGCAGAGAGAAAAGGTCGTTCGTATCCCTCCAGACAAATTGGGCGACGACCTGAACAGTGTCGTCAATTCACTCGCGAGGGAGGCGTACGAAGGTCAGATAGAAGGTAACGACGCTCTCACCGTGCTCGTGAAGAACATCGAGCCGGTAGGGCAGGGCCGCATCGTCCACGGTGACGGGGCCGTTTATCAGACCGTCAGGTACGAGGCAATCATCTTCCGCCCGCAGCTCCAAGAGGTAATCGAGGGAACCGTAGTAGAAGTGCTCAAGTTCGGTGCTTTTGTTCGCTTCGGGCCTTTGGACGGCTTGCTGCACATCAGCCAGATCATGGATGACAGGATCGACGTGGATGACTCAGGCCAGAGACTTCTGGGCAAGGATACCAAGAGGGACCTGAAGGTCGGGGACATCGTGCGCGCCAGGATAGTGGCGCTCTCATTGAACGAGCGCAATCCGCGCGAGAGCAAGATCGGCCTCACCATGAGACAGCCAGGCCTCGGAAAGATCGAATGGATCGCCGAAGACCGGGCCAAGAAGGGAGGCGCCGCCCAATGAAGATCCAGAAGGCGTGCAAGCATTGCAGCTTCATAACGGAGGAGGACGTGTGCCCCCTCTGCGGAAACCCTACATCAAAGGACTGGCAGGGCTATGTCATCATCATAGACCATAGCAAGTCCGAGATCGCGAAAAGGATGGGCATCAATGTCAACGGTAAATTCGCCCTCAAAGTGCGATAAACTTAAGGTCCCCAACAAGGGTTGGAAATTACCAGACAGAATGAGGAAGGACCTAGGGATGCCGCTCGGGGAGATGTTGTCGGAAAGCTCAGTGATCTCTCAATTGAGCAACTGCGATAACATAATCTCGGTCGGCGATGTGGTTTCCCTTTCTTTGATACAGAACGGCTTGGCCCCCCATGTGACCATCTACGACTGCCAAACAGAGAGGTCGATGATGACGACCCTGGAAACGAAGGTCGAAGAGATTGCCGGGATCAAAGTAACGGTAAGCAACCCTGCGGGCATGATCACCCTGCAGATGGTCCGGGAGATAGAGAAGGCAGTGACCAATCCCTCGCCCACCAAGATCAGGGTGGAAGGGGAAGAGGACCTGGCCGCGCTAGTATGCGCCGCGGTCGCGCCAGCCGGTTCTTGCCTTGTCTATGGTCTTCCGAAGAAAGGAATGGCGCTGGTGAGAATCACGCCCGAGATCAACAGCAAGGCTAAGGAAATCATCTACCAGATGGAGGAATCAATATGAAGGTCGAGATTGACAGCAAGAAAGAGAACGTTCTCCACAAGAGAACAGAAGTACAGTTCACCGCCGAGCACAACGGCGAAGCTACACCGAAGAGAAGTGACCTACGGGCCGGCATCGCCGACAAGATGGGCGTTCAGAAGGAGCGCGTCGTCATTGACCACACGAACTCGGAGTTCGGGATGGGCAAGTCGCACGGATATGCAAAGGTCTACGAGACCGCCGAACTGGCCAAGTCCAGCGAGAAGAACTACCTCCTCGCACGCCAGGGCATGGCCGAGAAGAAGGCCAAGAAGGTCAAGCAAGTGAAGGCCAAGGCAGCCCCGAAGATAAAGTAAGGAGGCGATGACATGGCAAAAGAAGGAGCAGCAAAGAAGCAGAAGCCCAAGGAAAAGAACAAGAAGGACCTCTACTCGATCTCCAAGGATGGAAAGGTCGAGAGGAAGAGGAAGCACTGCCCGAAGTGCGGTCCAGGCGTTTTCCTCGGCGAGCATAAGGACCGCGTGTCCTGCGGCAAGTGCGGATACACCGAGTTCTCCAAGAAGTCGAAGTAAACCCCTTTTTCCAAACTCATTCTCACAAACACCTTACCATTATTCAAGGGCTCGTAGTGTAGCTTGGATATCACTGAGGCCTCCGATGTCCTTTCATAAGGACAGAGTAAGCCTCGAACCCGGGTTCGAATCCCGGCGGGCCCGCTCGCACTATCTGGCTCAGCGTTTATTTTGCCCTGCTTTTTAATATATATTTCCATAGTATTTATGTAGTCTGGAATGTTCAAATTCCCACCCTTTCCGGCGAAATCTCGTCCAGCTTCACTTTTTGCCCTTTTGCGGCCTTCATGCGCTCGCGTACCGCAGAGAGGTAATCGTGAGCTATCTTCTGGGCCTCTGCCAGTCTCTGCACCGGCAGCCCTATGTAACGCATCGTTTGGGCCAATGTAGTGTGCCCGAGCGCTTCCATAATCTCGGATATCAGAGATATTCAACCTGTCCGTCGCTTCGATGTAGTCCTAAAGAAACTACGCAAAGAGAATAAGGCCGGTAACTAATGCATCAGATGAATCATGTACAAGCTCTTCTTGTTCGATATGGATGGTGTGCTGCTTCAGCATAAGTCATCGTGGGAGTATTGTCAAAGGGCAATTGGCTGCGACCTCGAGCATTTCTATGACGAGTTCGGGCAGGACGTTCTCAATGGCAAGGACCTGACCATGTTGGTGCTGCAGAAGATGATGAAGCATGGGTTTACACAAATAAAGCTCCAGGAACTAGCCCGGAATGCGCCCCAAATGAAGGGAATTGAAGAAGTTTTGACAGCAATAAATGCCCATCGAGGTTCGGCGGTGATCATTTCCGGCGGTATCGGGGCCTTCGCCCAGGAGTTATTGAATCAATATCCATTTACTGAATATGTGTGCAACGAGTTACACTTTAACGGACACGACCTGCCTCCGACATGCGAGATCAAGGTAGGCCATGACGACAAGGGCAAGGTCGCAAGGACGATCATTGACACCCTTGGCGTTTCCAAAGAGGAGACAGTGGCTATAGGTGATTACTGTAACGACTGTCCTATGTTCGCTGAGGCCGGATTGAGCATCGCTTTCAATGGTGACCAGGATGCCAAAGTGGTAGCTACGCACAGCATCGACAGCGACGACCTGGCCGATATATTGCCAATCATTTTCGGCCAAAAATGATAGGACTTAAGGACCTCACCCATATCGCAAGTCGGATAACTTATCAGCATCATGATCCTATTTTCCCAGAACCCTCGTCACCGAAAACAGGGAAGACGCGCAGACGATGTCTGAAGTCCATGAAACCTGGTATTCAAGGTCTTTACCAGATGGGTGCGGATCGGGTCATCGGGAATGTTGGCTTGGCCGTTCACTTCTAACTCATGATCGGAGACTCAGGCTCCAACCGGCCATGAACCAGATTAGATTCTGACCTATTGCTTGACTATCTTACATCTTTTCTATGCATCGAAGCCGACCATATCATCCTGGAAGGCAGGACGATGTTGAACAGAAAAAGATCGGAAAGAGAGGGACAAGAGCTTTCGTTAATATGATCATCTCCGCCTGATTACTTCTTCCTCCGCCTGATGAACACGTATACACCGACAACCAACACGGCGGCGATCACGATGCCGATTTCTGCATAGAACACGATGCTGCCGCTAAATCCGCCACTATTTTTATCGGAGGAGGTGGGCAGGGTCGTGGACTGGGTTCCAGATCCTAGCGAGTTTACTGCGACAACATAGTAGCTGCTCCCGGCGGTCCCGTTCATGTCCACATATGACAATGTGCCAGCAGGCACGCTGCCAATCCGCGAAAATGCGCCTCCGGCTGAATTACGGTAGATGCTGTATGACAGGATATTTGATCCGCCATCATCGGAAGGAGCGGTCCAGGTAAGAGTGACCTTGTTCACACCGAGCGTGACCGTCAGGTTCTGAGGGGCCGATGGCACTGTCGGAACGGCAGCTGTCCCCGTTGCTTCGTTGGAAATGGGGCTAGCCCCATAGGTGTTGTTCGCTTTAACCAGGTAGTAATATGGCGTTCCAGAAGTGACGTTGTTGTCCATGAACGTCGTTCCCGTGACCGTCGCAATGAGGATACCTCCACTGCCAGCCGTTGTGCCGCGATAGACCAGATAGTTGAATATGCCAGAACCGGGATCGGCGGGCGCCGTCCAGGACAGGCTAATTTTGTTCTTCGAACCGTTCGCCACCAACGCGGTGGGCGCTCCAGGTGCGGTCCCGACGACCGATGGGATAGCGGTCGCTGCATTCGAAGACGGGCTTGATCCGGCCGTGTTGACCGCCTTCACCACATACACGTAGATGATGCCGTTCGTGACAGACGTATCATTATAGCTCAAGGTATCCGCTTTAACATTTGTAAGCAATACCACCGAATTGACGTTCGCTCCACGTGAGATGCTGTACTGTATGAAGGCGGGATCGCCTACTATAGCGGGGGACTTCCAGGTCAATAGGACGTAGCCATTATGGCCCACCGCTGTCAGGTTCTGTGGCGCGCCTGGAATAGATTTTGACGCGGTCACTGTCACTGATACTTCGTTCGACGCTGGACTAGAACCCGCCGAGTTAACCGCCTTCACAATATAAAAGTACGGGATTCCTGGCATCGCCGTCGTGTCATTGTAGGTTATCGTTCCTGCAGAAACGTCACCGATCGGGTTTCCATAAACGCCCGAACTCGTTCCGCGGTATACGGAATAGTGTGTTAGACTGGGGTTTCCCGCGTTTGCGGGCGTTGTCCAATTCAATACCACGAAGCCAGCTCCATCCATTGCTGCGAGGCCGTTAGGGGCACCAGGGGCGACGGTTATTGCGTTAATGAACGCACCCATCAGTAATCCATTGAAATTACTTCCAGGGGCCGGGAAATTCGAGGCGGCATACGCATGGCCCAATACTTTTCCAGAGGTGCTCGCTATCCAATTCGCGCCAACACTGGTCGGTGCCACGAGTCCTAAGAAAGTGATCGAGGTCAGGGAGCTGCATTGTTGGAATGCCGAGTTCCCGATGGAGATTACACTTCCTGAGATAGTCACGGAGGTCATATTGACACAATGGTTGAACGCCCCGTTGCCGATGGAGATGACGCTGTCTGAGAAGGTCATTGAGGTCAGGGCAGTGCACGAGTCGAATGCTCCGGCTCCAATGGATCTGACGCTAGTCGGCAAGGTCACAGAGGTCAGGGAGGTGCATGATGAGAACGCATTATCTCCGATACTGGTGACACTTGAAGAGATAATGACAGCATTCAATGCGGCGCAGGAAGTGAACGCTCTAGCCGAAATTGATATTGTTCCATTGGGGATGGTAAATACTGTTGAGCCCGATCCCACAAAGGTCCCCGCACCATTATATGATGTGCATGTGATCGATGTAATATTTGTCGCATCCAGTGTTCCTCCCGTCGTCGCGGTTATTCCGCCAATGGCGTTGATCATCGCACCGTCTACAGACGACAAGACGGTCCCGTGGGTAGAGGCGGTGATTGAAAGGGCGTTGAGGGAGTGACCTTTGAGGTCGAGGGCGATTATATTGGTGGTGTGATGTGATATTATCGTCAATGCCCCGATGTCACAGCTCGCATTCAAAGTGAGCGTTCTGGATTCGCTGGCCCACGGGGCTAGGCTTATGGTGGTCGGGCAACTGATATTTCCTAGGGCCAAAGTTAGATCCGCCCTGTCCAATTGCAGTATCAAGGGACCTGTGCCAGTTATGTGGCCATTATTGATGAATGAATCGCCACCGAAGGAAGGCATCCATGTAAACCCCCCAAGCCCATTTTGATTCGTAACGGTCACGCCAGATGCTATGACGATATTATGTGTTGCAAATGCATAATCGAATAATGTAGAAGTATTGCCATTTATTATCAGATCATAGAAATTAAATGCTGATACCTGGAGATTTTTACCAGAGCCTGCCATGATGAGTTTGAGTACATTATTGGTTATGTTCCCCCCATGCTGAACGAAATTGCCGCCACACATATCGGTATGTACAGTTGAGCCGTTGAACGTCCCTCCGAAGTACACTTGGTCGTAGACCGTCCCCATGTCAGCGCCGATGCTGATTATACCTATGTATGTGGAGATGGTGCTGATGGAACCATATATCATGGCTTGGTCTAATGAGCAGTTCTTGATGCTACCGGAATCGAATACCAATCTGTCCCCGGCGATAGGTGCAACGCCCCCCGCCCAATTGGTGGCGGTTGAGGCATCTCCGTTAGAGGCCGCGGTCCAAAACTTGACATCGGTGAATATGCCATGGGCCTGGGCCGTTTGGACGATCGTTTTAGCGATGACCGCCATTCCCAGCGCGCTGGGAAGTTCACCGTCTCCTCCGTCATAGGCAACATTCAGATTGGTACCACTTGCCAGAGCAGTATGGGTATCTACCAGAATCACGCTGGCCGACGACTGATTCGCTATCCAGGAGTTAACCTGGGCGACCTCCGTATTTTGGGCAGAGGTGAAAATCGTGGCAGGCGGTATGTTCATAAGGAATGTTGCTGCACCCGCCGCTGATGTCATATTGAGCATGGTGGCCAGATTGCTTTCGATGGTGGCAGCCGACGCACCTTGCAAGACATCGTTCGTACCACCCATCAGGAACACATATGTGGGAGAATGGGCCAACACATCAGGCGTGAAACGAGCCAACATCTGGGAGGTGTTATCGCCCCCGACACCACTATTTACGGTGGTGCCTCCGATGAAACGACCGAGGAAGGCAGGATAGGTATCATAATTAGTAAGATACGCCCCCGCTGTTATGCCATCTCCCATGCACACGTGAACCTCCGATGGTGCACTTCCCGTATCAGCCCTTGTATCGACAGCTAACAGGCAGAATAATAGAATTGCTATTCCAATGAATGCCAGTGTGAAAATATACTTACGAATTCTGATCGACATGATAAATTAACCTCCGATACAATAGACAGTTATTCCCCGAGACCACCATCGGGGTCTATGATAACCGGTCAAAATGTTTGTTATGGAATGTGTAGTTGTATTGGATATGCCAGTGACTTCCATACGAATCATCTTGATTTTCAATAATGATGATTACAACGACTATATAATAAGTCTTGACTCCAAACTCCACTTGAAGATGAACTGGACCATACGTTGATAATTGTTAATCGGGCTTCGCCGTTAAACTATGTTCTTCATGATCTCATGTAGCGGCCGGGCACCGTGAATCAATACCGACTCGAAGATCGAGTTTCCATGATAGGTTGAATCTATCAAGTTCATCATCGGTTCGATGTTCGGAGGCAGGTTACCACACGTACCCGGACATCTGGCTGTTATGAACGTTCGACTCTGTTGGCGGGTAGTTCAGGATGTCGAACGAATCCGTCTTGATGGCCGGGCGCATCCTGACCCAGTCCTGGTTGGCCTTGGCGGTGCGAGGTCACTCACGCCAATACCTCTTTCTTTCACTGAAATCAGTGGCATCGATGTCGATAATATCCCTCCGCTTAGGCGGCAATGCCCAACGAGGTCATGGAAGCGTTGCCAGATCCCCAGCCAACTCTAGCTGCGATCGTGCTTGCTCAGTATGGTGTATCCGAGTCCTCTCGATACGGAATAGTCAGCCAGGCAGATCAGCGAGTGGTCGATGAGATCCGTTTCGTGAAAACTAACGATGCTCCTACGCCCTGAACGACTTTCATCCATTCAGGTCAGATCGCCTTGATCCCGTCCTGGGTATGGTAATGACGAACTTAGCTCCCTGTCCGGTTTTCCCTTCCTCATTTATGGTGATACCGGTGATCGACAATATCTCCCTAGTGAGGAATAGACCAAGTCCATGGTCTGTTCCGAAACCCTTGGTGAAGAGCTTTTCTTTCATGTTTGTCGGGATTCCCATTCCATTGTCCTCACAAACAACGGAACGAACTCCATCATTTTCCTTGAGGTAGAAACGGATAGAGGTCGTGCAACCTCCATGTCGCACTGCGTTATGAATTAAGTTATGGAAAACTTTGATGATAAGGGGATCTGCGAACACCTGTATACTGGATGGCACAGCGTTGTCCACCACGATTTCTCCCAGCGGGATATTCTCGGCACTCGATCCTATCAAGGTCCTGAGGTCCTGCCATATGGGCGCGCGCACACCGATGTCCTCGTAGGTCTTAGTGAACTCAATAATTGCGGATATCTGCCCTGAGGCCCCTTCCGCCTTACTGAGATTCCTATTGGATGCGAGTTGAGGATGTTCCATCTTCAGAAGTGCCAGGTAGCCTTTGAGGACGGTTGTCTGATTATTAATGTCGTGGCGGGTTATGCTCGACAGGAGATTGAGTTTACGGTTTGCGATCACCAGAGCATCCTCTGCCATCTTACGTTCGGTGATGTCGCGTCCGATGCCCAATACACCTATGAGTTTTCCACGATCGTCATACATTGGCGTCTTGATCGTTTCCAAGATGGCACGATGGCCATCATCTTTGAAGGTAACCCATTCCTCATTGCTGCTCGGCCTGCCCGCCTCTATGGCCTTACGATCATGCTCGCGGAAGAAGTCGGCCAATTCTTTGTCCACAAAGTCGTAATCGGTCTTTCCTACGATGTCGGGTTCCTTGGCACCGAAAAAACGCTCGAACATCGGGTTACATGAGAGATACACCCCGTCCATATCTTTCAGCCAGATCATATCAGGGACAGTTTGCACCAATGTGCGCAGTCGGGCTTCGCTTCCTCGCAGCGCCTCATCCGCCTTCACTCGTTCGGTGATATCATGTATAACACAGATCAGAACATCCTTTCTCTCTAGAGTGATTATATCGGCAGAGATCTCGGCAGAGAACACCTCCCCTGATTTACGGCGCCAATGTTCTTGGTAATCTTGCACCAGTCCTCGCTCCTTCAATAGGGTGATCAGGTCTGCCCGATCACCAGGATGAAACCAGATCCCAAGGTCCAATGCACTTTTCCCTATCAGTTCCTCACGGCTATAACCGAAAACACGGGGTGCTGCATCATTGACCTCAAGAATCATTCCAGTATCAATCTCACTGATCATGACCACATCCGGAACGGCCAGGAATGTCCTGATGTACTTTTCCTGCTCTGCGCGCAGTGCGTCTTCCACATGACGTGATTCAGTTATGTCTCGGATAGATTCAATGGCACCGACGACCGCTCCGTTATGGTCATAGAGAAGGGAAGCTTTGCCCATCAAGGTAGCGTATCGCCCCTGTGGACGGGGGATGGAGGTCTCTGCAAGTAGGATTGCCCCTTCTTTTTTTGTCTTTGAATATTTGTGTTGTGATAGTTCTTCATCAGGAATGGATACGAGATCGATAAGGATAGGTTGGCGCCTCCCGTAGAAGGGGATGGAATATTCGTGATCTCCCTTACCGATCATATCGTATGCGGGAATGCCGGTCATCTCTTCGATTGCCTTGTTCCATGCTATCACGTGTCCTTCAGTATCTATGGCAAAGGTTGCATCAGGAAGGAAATTAATAATATCAGAGAGCCGACGCTCAGATTCCTTCAATGCCTCCTCCGCATTCTTACGCTCGGTGACATCCCGGGCAATAATCTGGAGGGCATGTAGTCGACCCTCTTTCATAACATTTGATGCGCGGATTTCTACCCATTTTACTGTACCGTCCTTTCGATTGACCGGGACTACGACGGGTGAGCCGGTACCGCTCTCTGCTTTGGAGATCATGGCCGTTTGGAATAGAGCTTGATCGTCGGGACTGAAGACCCCAATGGCAGAGATCGTGCTCCCGATGATTTCCTCCTTGGACATCAATACCATACGGGCAGCCGCTTGATTGCAGTTCAGGATCCTGCTGTCAATACCGACCAGGACAACCGGGTCAGGGTTATTCTCGAATAGAGTTCGGAACTCAGACGCGCTATCAAGAAGTGCGGTTTCAGCCCGATGCCTTCGAACAATGTCGAATATCCGATGTTCTAACTCCGTGAAGAGAGAACGTAGTTCACCTCCCTTCTGCAAATAGGCGTCTACGCCATTGTCAAAGGCCTCAATGACGACCTCCTCCCTGCCTTTGCCAGTAAATAAAATGAACGGTGTCGTGTCGCCTGATACCCGTAACGATTTGAGGAATTGGATTCCGTCCTCAACTGGCATCTGATAGTCGGACACGATCGCGTCGTAATGTCGTCCAGCGACCGCAGCCCTTGCCTCAGCCACCGATCCAAAGATATCCACTTCGATTTGCCCGGTTGCCTCCAAGAATTCCTTTGTCAGGGCACAAACATTTATTTCGTCATCGACAGCCATGATCAGCATAGGTTTTTGTGACATTCAGGCCGAATTTAACATCGTTTGTGTGTATTTATTTGCTACTATTTGCATCATTTACGTTCGTGTATTCTACTAAACGGAAGTCAAAATTGAAATGTCGAATCACTTATGCGACCTTGGTTATGGTCCCGGTTTCCGGGATCCTGATCTTGAGGTTCAAAGAGTCAAACGATCAGGAACGGATCGGACTGGTGAACCGATGGTCGATCCGGATCATCGCGCAACCTTCTCTGTGACCCTGTATTGCCTTCTATTCCTTTCTCTCCTGACCTAATGGGCAATAAAAGGCTGGGGGAAGACGGTTGGGTCGATGCCGGATCAACTTATCAATAGATCCGTATTCAAATTCAAGCCGTTTGTTTGGCCATCTCCAGGAATGCCGATATCTCAATATCATATGACGCATCTTGAGTGGTGCCGTCAATCATCTCGATCTTCGCCCTTATGTTGTTCCTCTCGAACACTATCTGGGCGTTCTTGACATTAGACTTGTATACGCTAATCCTCTTTCCTGCCTGGGTGAGCTTTCTTTCCGGACTGAACATCAGGCCTGATTCCTCAAGCAGCTTAATCTTTCGGTAGCAAACTGCTATCGGGATTCCAAGCATATTGCTCAGTTCGTACACGTCCTTTGGCTTTCCCATCGTTGCGAGGAGTATCTTACCGCAGTATTCCTCTGTAAATAGCCGCGATTTTTCGAGCGCATGCATTTTTCAACCACCATGTTAAGGACGTAAATATTGAGTATTTAAACCAAATCAGGTTGTTATCATTATTGATTTCAAGAAAAAGACTATAGCCAGATGATATTATTCGATGCAATAACAATCATTTCGAGTATTTTGACCGAACATTCAAGGATCGATATTATTTCAAGAATTTCTGCACATTTGCAGATCAGAGAGCGGACCTTACGATGAGCATCTGCATGTCGATGGATCATTGTCAAACACAACCATAGGTCTGTTTGCACTCAAGAACATGGTTGGTAACAAATAGGTACCTCCCTGGACGCTCCCGGTGATATGTTATCGGGGGAAATTCACAAACATTTTATCTTATCATTTGCCTCGCCCATCCATCATGTTCCTGACCAGAGAAGAGGAATCGATCCTTGACGGAGAGCAAGGTCATGGCAGACGTCGCGCCATGGAGCTGTTGGTCGCAATCGGTAAAATATATGGGGCTGAAAAGTTGGTCCCCATCACTTCGGCGCATCTTTCCGGCGTTTCATATAAGACGATCGGCGAAGGCGGGATCGATTTCCTGAAGGAGATGTCGCAGGACTGCAGGGTCTCGGTCAAGACCACCTTGAACCCATCCGGTATGGACAGCGTCCGGTGGAGAGAGATGCACGTAGCGGAGGAATTCGCCCAGAAGCAACTGGAGATCGTAGAGTATTACGGAAAGCTCGGTGTCAAGACCACATGCAGCTGCACTCCGTACCTGGCCACCAATGTGCCTCAGAAGGGTGACACGGTCGCCTGGGCAGAATCTTCAGCACTTTCATATGCTAATTCGGTGATCGGCGCGAGGACGAACCGGGAAGGAGGGCCGGGTGCGCTGGCCGCCTCTATAATCGGCAAGACCCCGCTCTACGGGCTCCATCTCGACGCCAATCGACGGGCTACCGTCATCATCGAGGCCGAGATGAAGGAAGATATGTTGGATTATGCCCTCCTCGGTCAGGCGATAGGTTCCAAGATCGGCGGCGCCATCCCCTTCATCAGGGGAGTAAGGCCGGGAACGGATCAGCTCAAGATGATGGCAGCTGCCATGGCCGCAGCTGGTTCCGTGGCGCTGTTCCATGTGGATGAGGTGACCCCTGACAGCAAGTTACAGGAACTTAATGGTCTGGAGGTCATCAAAGTGGACGAGAGAGAGCTCTTGACCTTCAAGGATAAGATTACAAGCGGGAAAGATCCGGACCTGATAGCCCTGGGCTGTCCGCATCTGAGCGAGAATGAGGTGAGACACCTGGCCTCGACGGTCAAAGGTAAGAGGAAGATCAAGGACACCGACGTCTGGTTCTGCACCTCCAGGGAAGTTGTGGGCAGATGCCCGAGGGAGGTCAGAGAACTGGAAAGGATCGGCAAGGTGGTGTGCGACACCTGCATGATAGTCACACCGATCGAAGGCGTATACCGTTGCACCGCCACGAACTCGTGCAAGGCCTGCAACTATCTGCCATCATTATGCTCACAGAAGGTCGTCTGTGAATCGGCCGAAACACTTCTCGGTTCGGTGATGCAATGAAAGGGCGCTCCATCTCACCAGGAAAGGGAGAAGGCAAGGTCGTCGTGCTCAAGGATGCGTTCAGCTTCCTCGGAGGTGTCGAATCAAAGACTGGTGAGCTTTCGGTGGCGACCGGAAGGAAGGGCACATCGATCAAAGGAAAGGTATTCATCTTCCCGAAAGGAAGGGGCAGCACGGTCGGATCGTATACGCTTCTGGACTTGAAGAAGCATGGCAACCAGCCGAGTGCCATCATCAACGAGAAGGCCGAGACGATCGTCGCCACCGGCGCGGTCATGGCGAACGTACCGATGGTCGACTCGGTGGACATTTCGCTGTTCCGCGATGGAGATGTTGTTTTCGTTGATGGCAACACGGGTGTGGTCAGCATCGCAGGCGTCAAGGAAAGTGAGGTCACAACCAGTATCCTAAGGCACGGTGAAAGGATACTCATTCTCAAACGCAGCGAGAAGGTCGGGACGAACCAGGGCAAATGGGCTGGGGTGAGCGGTTATGTGGAAGCAGGAGAAAGCCCGGAACAGACCGCTCCCAGGGAGATACGCGAAGAACTGTCGATAGACAAGTTCGTCCTGGTGAGCAAGGCCGATCCGATCATCATCCGGGAAACGGGGCATATCTGGACGATCCATCCGTTCCTGTTCGAAACGGACAACGAGGAAGTTGTCACCGATTGGGAGCACACCGAGCACAAGTGGGTATATCCCTCCGACGTAAAGGAATACGACACTGTTCCGGGATTCGATATGCTGCTGGCACACCTCAACCTGATCTGAAGTCAATGTAACATCTCAAAGCCCAATGATCCTGAAAAATGGAAAAGGATTTGGTGACCAACGAGGCCACCGTAAAGTGTTCTCTTATAGGGCCACGTCGACCTCTTTCTCCAGAAGGTTCAGCTCGTGCGGTTCCAGTGTGGACGGGTTCAGCGCCATGATCAGGATGGAGCGGTTAATCGCTACCTGGTCCCTCAGCGACTGGATGAACCTCAGGACGGTCAGGAAATTATTGTTCGTGATGAGATATTCCAGTCCGTCCAGTAGTATTACCCCCGAGTTGTTTGCCAGGAACTGCTCGAGAGAGTAACTCAATTTCTCCAGGTCCTTCGGCCGCAACGCGTTCTCCTTCCCAACGTTCGATAGCCAGAGGATCTGGGTGTCGCCCAGGTTGTATTTCGACTTGATCTTCAGGGGATAATTTCTGGTGACGCAGAAACCCTTTAAGCCCTGAGACAGCGCTTTCTCGAAGTAGGCGTACGACCGTTCCGACTTATCCTCTTTGATCAGGTAGGCGAAGGAACGCTCCAGTTCACCCACTGGCTTGGCCCTGGTCTTCTCTTCTTCCTCTTCATCGATCAGGTCCTCGCGGAGCGCCACGCCGCATTTGGGACATTTGAGCTCGTCCGGCCTTATGTCTTCGCCGCACGAATGGCACTTGACAACGGTCTCGAACCCACCGCCCAGCGCATACACCTGCAGTCCTTCGATGGTCCTCGCTCCCAGTCCACTGACCTTGGCCAGATCCTCCTTGCCGGCGGCCTTTATCTTCTCGACGCTGTCGTATCCTGCGTCGTACAACATTTCTGCCTTGAGCTTGTTCATCCTAGGGACCCGCAACAGGAACGGGATCAGACGGTCCTTCGGCGTTCCGGTGCCCGGCTTGGACGTGCACGTTGGGCACTTACCCTCGGTGTCCAGAGCCCCTCCGCAGGTGTCGCACTTCTTGCCTTCCTCCTTTCGGATGAGGTGGTTGAAAATGCGCTTCGCGTCAGACCTTGTGAAGCCCTCCATTCCCCCGAGCTTTTCTTCCCCCAGGCTCTTCAGGTCGTCGACCGAGCAGCATCCCTTCTCCGCCAGGTACATGGCCATCTTCGGGGTGAGTCCAGGTATCCCGGCCATCTTTGTGATGGCCTCCTTGATATGCGTCGAAGTGACGCCTATCTCCATCTTGTGTCCCTCGACCTCCCACGATACCTTATAGGTACCTAGGGGGGCGTCCACGAATTCCAGCTTTTTAGACCTGGTCTCGGACATGATGTGCTCCTTCCAGATCTTGAAGTACTCAGTGATCTTGGCAGGGGCGGACACGTCCACCTTGACGAACTCCTCCACATCCAGTTTCATGTCCTTTCGCATCTGCTGGATCCGGCGGATGATCTCCCGAGCGAAACCTTCCGCCTCGATCTCCGACGTCACCTGAAAGTCCAGATAGATCTCTCCACCGCTGAACTTGGCACCTATGACCTCATTCGGCAATGACGTCGTGAACGAGACCATGTTAGGCTCGATCTTGACCAGCTGTCCTTCTATGCCGAGCGAGTACTCCCCCTTATCGATGCTGTCCTTGATCTGTTTGGCCGGCCTCGACTTCAGGAGCACGGCGATCTTCGAGGACCATTGCCTGTAGACCTTGCCGATGGCATGCGGGTTCGGGATAACGTTGAGGATCGTCTCCTCCCATTCCTGGCCCGGTTTCACGTACTGCACCGCCTTGGTGTTCGATTGTGAAAGCAGGATGTCATCCAGCGCCATGATCGAATCCATAGCCTCTTGCGTTGATGCCTTGATGATGATGCGCTTCATCGGCCACCGCAGCTTGACGTTGCGGGCTTGGCGTTCCCTGGTGATGATCTCAACCAGTTCTGCACACTCCTTCATGGACATCTCGAGGCGCTCGTCCACCTTCGTTAGATCGGCCGATGGCCAGTCCAGCATGTGGACCGATTCCTTGGATCCGTCCAGGTGCTGGTACACTTCTTCCGTTATATGCGGGCAGAATGGTGCCAGCAAGAGGTTCGTGGCCATTGCCGAATCGAAGAGGACCTTGTAAGCGGCCAGCTTGTCCAGGTCACCTTCCTCCTTCCACATCCGGTCCCGGATGAGCCGTACGTACCAACGTGAAAGGTCGTCCAGGACGAACTCCTCGATGGCCCGGCAGGCCTTGTGCAGGTCGTAGGTGTTGATGTTGCGGGTGACCTCATGCTTCAGCTTCTCGGTCTTGGAGATCAGCCACTTGTCCTCAGAACGAAGATGCCCTTTGAGTCTCTCGTAATCAACGGTGCTGGGGTCGAACTTGTCTATGGCCATGTATTGGGAGGCGAAGTTGACCACGTTCCAGAAGACGTTGAGCATCTTCCGGGCGTTCTTCACCCCTTCCGTCTGGAACGCTATGTCCTCCCAGGGGGCGGACGACCTCAACATGTAGAACCGCAGCGCATCGGCGCCGTATTCGGCGATGACCTTGCTCGGTTCAATGACATTACCCTTGCTCTTGGACATCGGCTGACCCGATGGGTCCAGCATCCATCCGTGCATGAGCACGCTTTCGTATGGAGCGCGTCCGAACGCAATGCATCCGGCTGCCAACTGCGAATAGAACCATCCTCTCGTCTGGTCCTGTGCCTCGGTGATCCAGCGTCCCGGCCACCAGCGGTCGAACTCGGTCCGCTTCCCGGGGAAGCCGAGTTGCGCCCAGGAGGCCACGGCCGAATCGAACCACACGTCAAGGACATCTGGCACCCGCCTCATTGTCTTTTTACACTTGGGACAATCGCAGGTGACCGAGTCGATCCACGGCCTATGCAGTTCCATGTCCTTCCGGTAGCCGTCCAGTGTTTCCAGTTCGGCGACCGAGCCGATGACCTTGATCTCGCCACAGGAAGCACAGGTCCACACCGGGATCGGTATCCCCCAGTACCTCTGGCGGGAGATGCACCAGTCCCGGGCGTTGAGCACCCAATCGTACATACGAGAGGAGCCGGCCCAATCCGGGGTCCAACGTATCCTTTCGACCTCCTCCAACATGAGGTTCTTGATCGCCGTGACCTTGAGGAACCATTGCTGGGTAGACCGGAAGATGACCGGCGTGTTGCACCTCCAGCAGTGTCCGAACCGGTGCTCTATGGTGCCGCTCCAGAACAGGATCCCTTTTTCCTTGAGGTCCTCTATGAGGAGCGGGTTGGCCTTCTTGATGTGCATTCCCCGGTATTTCTCACCGACGTCGGCGTTGTATTTTCCGGCGGCGTCCACGGGGCAGAAAGGCTCTATGCCGAACTCCTTGCCCAGTTCGAAGTCCTCGGGACCATGGCCCGGTGCGATATGCACAAGACCGGTGTTTGAAGCCTCGACCGTCTTGGAAGGGATGACCTTGTGCACCCACTTTCCATCCGCTTCCCTCTGGTAGGGCACCTCGTCGCCGAACGGCGGCACGTACTCCGTACCGACCAGGTCGTCTCCCTCGATCGTCTCCAGGACATCATACTTCTCCCAGCCTCCGATATCCCGGATCTGCTCGATCTGTTCCTTAAGAACGATGACCGTCTCCGTCTCCCCGATCCGGCGGTAGCGGACGCGGGCATATTTAAAATCGGGATGGGCGGCCACGGCCATGTTCGCCGGTAGAGTCCACGGAGTGGTGGTCCATATCAGCAATGAGACCTTCTCGTCATTGCGCAGAGGGAACTTGACGTAGATCGAAGGGTCCTTTTCGTCCGAATACTCGATCTCCGCTTCCGCCAGCGCCGTTTCGCAGCGGGGACATCCGGGCAGCACCCGATTCGCGGTGACCAGCAAACCTTTGTCATGTGCCCTCTTCAGCGTCCACCAGGCCGCCTCTATGTAGCTTGAGTTGATGGTCAGGTAAGGATTATCCCAATCCATCCAAACGCCCAGTTCGGCGAACTGCTCGTTCATCTTCTTTTGGAAGCCCAAAGCGAATTCCTTGCAGGTGCCGACGAAGCGGTCGATGCCATACTCCTCGATCTCCTTCTTGTTCTTCACACCAATGGATTGCTCCACCTTGACCTCGATGGGCAACCCATGCATATCATATCCCGGCGTGTCGGTCACATTGAACCGATGCATCCGTTTGAAGCGGATTATGGTGTCTTTAATGGTCTTGTTCCAGGCCGTACCCAGGTGGATATAACCGGTGGTGTAGGGCGGACCATCGACGAAGTAATAGTCAGGACCGCTGGCGCGGAGCTCCTTCGTCTTCTTGTAGGCGTTGGTCTTGGTCCAGAATTCCCGGACCGCTTTCTCTAGTTGAGCTGGATTATAACTTGCCTGGACTTGCTTTATCATCGCCGTCCCTTCTGTCGCCCAGATGTCCCCAGACAATATAAACTACATGGTCCAGAAGCTATGCTTTGTTATTTAGGCATCCAGAGGACGGGACATTATTATCGTATCAGGATATTAACGTACTGCTTCAAGAACGGAAAGGCAAATTCAGGAAGCATCTAGACCGGTCCCCCGTGTCAAAAAGGCTAGGAACGAAACTTCCTCAGAACATGTCCAGGCTGGACTGGTTCTTGCTCTCCTTCTTGACCGGCTTGGGTGCCATCTTGTCCAAGGCGGAATTGACCCTCTGCTCTGAGAAATCGTACTGGCCTACCAGCATTTCCACGACCTTGGCTCGGTCCGGATCCTTCCATTCGAGGGTGTAATTGTCGGTCTTCTCGAAATCCAAGAATAACCCCTTGACTCTCTCGTACTCGGGATAGGCCTTGCCGATCGATGCCATGGCGTGATTGAAGTTACCATGCTCCCGGATCAGCCTCAGTGCCCGTTTCGGCCCGATCCCGCTGACGCCTTCGTTGTAGTCGGTACCCATCATGATGCACAGGTCGATCAGCTGTTCCTTGGAGATATCCAGCTCCTTGAGCGCCGTCTCAGCATCGATGATCTCCATCTTCACATCTCGGTACTCGTTCCGCCCCGGCATCTTCCTTCTGCCCGCCAACGTTAGATTCCGGAGCAGCCTGGGTGCACCGAACAACAATGAGTCGAAGTCCTGGGAGGATGCCGCCCACACCACACCCATCTGCGCCATGTATGCGGCCTGGGCCTCCCCCTCTTCCGCGGCCTGTATGACCGGGATGCCGAGATGCGTCAATAATATCCTTGACGATTCAACGATCTCATTGGTGATGCGGGAGGATTGGGTGGCCTTGGAGAACGCCTTTTCCGTTTCACCTTTCTCCATCGAGACCTGCCATTCCTGCTGTGCCTTCACCCGCCGCTCATGCCTCTCCTGAATGGTTACGCTCTTCATCTCCGAGGGAATGCCGTCGAACACATAGGCGGGGCGCACGCCCATCTCGATAAGGTTCGCGTTACGGTTGAGGAGTCCAGACAGGTGGGAGGTGATCCTTCCTTTGCTGTCCTTCAAGGGCGTCCCATCGGGCTGCCTGATAACGGACAGGAACTGGTAGATGGCATTGTAGGCATCGATGGCCACGGTCTTGCCCCGCAGCTCGTCCGGGGTCACGTCTCTCGCCTTGATTATATCGGCCAGGTTAACGCCCATATTGATACCGCCTCTTTCCAGGAAGCGAACACTCGCCCCGTTCTCTGAATCGTCCCTTCGAATAATAACCATTTCGCGGGGTATGATCACAATTATTGTCTTAAAGAACCATTTTCATCATCAATACATCCCCGCCTTCTTTAGAATTCGGTCAGAACATTGCGACGAATCCATCTGGCATAATAAAAGCAAATCATTAATACCAGACTATTACGTAATAACGATCATGGAGAACTCGGTCGGGTTCAAAGAGAAGAAACCGGTGGAAGAAGGTCAGATTTACACGGTGGCGATATCGGATATCGGGTCACAGGGGGATGGGGTCGGCAAGATCGAAGGCTTCGTCATCATTGTGCCAGAAACTAAGATCGGTGATACGGTTCAGGTCCGCATCAATAGGGTCAGTAAAAAAGTGGCCTTCGGTTCCGTGGTAAAGTGATCATTCCTTGAATTGGGGCATATAGATCATGACCAGCGCGATCCCTATCCAGGTCAGGATGGCCAAGAATATACAGATGCCCGCGTTGAAGGCCATCGCCAATACCAGAAGAATCAGGGGTATAACTACTGTCAGCAGTATCAGCAGGTGTCTCTTCGTGAATTCCATGAGGCCACTCAGCACGGAATGAGAGGGGGCGTTTATTTACCTTTCCCCTTCCAAGCGACTCCAGACATGTATCGGCATCGCTTCACCGATACAGTATGGCTCCTTACGTGGGTGGTCAGTCCTTCTCTTTAACCTTGTTGACGAACTTGAGCCCAGACCAGGTGTCATCGATGGACGAGACCTTCACGTCCACCATGCCGTTGCTGACACCAACGTCGCGTACCATGCTACCGGTCAGGTCCGTCCTCATCTTTGACGACCCTTTCGGCCAGCAAATCCAGATGATCCCCTCGTGCTTGATCGACGCGAGAAGCCTCGGGAATGTGGTATCCACTTCTTTCTTGCTCTTGCTGAACATCTGAACAAAATCAAGCTCCTCGGTGATGTCATCGACCACCACGACGTTCTTTGGAAGCCTGCCAAGGACCTCGTCGTAGCCCTGGGGCGAATTGATGAACAGGAGTTTCATCCCGTCTTTGATGCCAAGCTTTGTGACCAATGACTTCTTAGATCCAATTCGAGCCATGAGATTTCCTTTCGGGGAGCGTGTAACACGTCAAGTAGCATTTCACTTTCGGTGCACTCGCCCGGTGATAGCGTTCATGGTAAATAAAATGTCGATTCCTTGCACGATTCAAATAGTGGTCATTTTTCCATGTCTGGATATCTGCAGAACTTGTGCCAAACCCCAATCTCATGCTTCATATCCTTGGAGCCGAAGAGGGCACTGCCTGCTGCCAGCGCCGAAGCGCCCGCTTTTACGCACCGCAATCCGGTCAAGGCGTTGATACCTCCATCGATCTCGATATCGAAATCCAGGCCGTTCTTGTCAGCGTATTCTCTCGCCAAAGTTATCTTGGGGACGACCTCCTCGATGAACGATTGTCCCCCGAAACCGGGATGGACCGTCATAACCAACAATAGGTCGATCTCCTTCAGATAGGGACGAACCTCTTCGAAGGGCGTCTCCGGGTTGATGGAGATACCCGCCTTCTTTCCCAGGGAACGAATCTTAGTCAGTGTCTCTGATACAAGTTCTGACGCCTCCACATGGATCGTGATATAGTCGGCCCCGGATTTAGAAAAGGAGTCAATGTACCGCTCCGGTTTGACGATCATCAAGTGCACATCGAACGGCAATTTCGTATGTGGCCGTATCTTCCGGATCACCTCCGGTCCAATGGTTATGTTCGGGACGAACATGCCATCCATGACGTCGACATGAACCCAGTCCGCTCCCGCCTCCTCCACTCTGTGAACCTCGTTCGCCAGCGCCCCAAAATCGGCCGATAATATGGATGGTGCCACTTTGATCATAGGAACAACTCCACTCCTACGGGACCACCATGACCGGGGGTTTTGAGAACTGGACCACACGGGTGGAAACGCTTCCCATCAGGAAACGCGCCAATGCGCTGGTCCCCCGGGTCCCGACCACGATTAGATCATATCCATCTTCAGAAAGGTCCAGGATGACCTCGGCAGGGTTCCCGAGCATGACCTTCATCTCCGGTTCCAACCCCGCATCTTCGCATACTTCCCTGGCCCGGTATAGCTTCTCTTCTCCTTTAGACCGCTCCGCGTCTTCGGTCGTAGGCATACCGGTAAAGTAAGCCGATTCCGCCGGCTGCATCACATACAGGAGCATGATATCCGAGCGGAAAAAGGAGGCCATCTCCGCTGCCTTCTGTGCTGCCCGGAGAGAGTTATCAGAACCATCCACTCCGACCAATATCCTCTTGAACGTCGTCATTCTATCATCCGGTTATTGTTCCAGGCGGGACATAATGATGTCGATTGCCCGAGTGATTTCCGAGGCAAAACGTTAAAATGAACGTGATGGAATGCCAGCCTCATGGCAGAGACCCACCACGCGATCGAGAAAGAGGAGCCTTGCGATGTTGCCGGATGCGGAAAGCCGGCCGAGAGGTCAATATCCCAGAATAGCGCCCAGGAGGCCGGGCTTGATGTGGATGAGGACCTGAAGCGGGTCCACCTGTGCAAGGAACATTATAAGGCTTACAAGAAAGCAACGAAGACCGAGCGTAAGATCGGTTCGATACGTTAGGCGGAACGAAGTCCGGAAAGGATTAAGGCTTGTGAAGGCTTGCTCAAATAGATGAAGCTCTGGTCGATCCAAGTGCTGTCCAGCGCAGGGCTTTCTGGCTCTGCGCTGCTGATCCCGAACATGCTTCGGGGGGATTTTGGCGCAAACACCATTGAGATCGGACTCATCACGGCCTCGTTCAATGCCGCGGTTTTCTCATCATCCTGGATCTTTGGCAGGGCTTCGGACGTCCACGGGAAGAGACGAATCCTCCAGATCGGGCTGCTCATCACTTCCATCGCCCTGTTCCTGCAGGTGTTCGCTCACGACACGTTCACGGTGGGCATGTCCAGGGTCTTTGTCGGGATGGCCTGTGGGATATACCCTTCGGCGTTGCTATGTCAGGTCTATGAGAACGACAGGAAAGTAGGCAAGTTCAGTGCCTATGGCAGCCTCGGCTTCGGCTTCGGGACATTCTTGGCCGGGGCCATCGGGATCTATTATGGCATATTCATCGCCAGCGCGGCCATGCTTTTCGTGGCGTTCATGTCCTCTCTCTACATACCGTTCCAAGCGGAGAAGTGCCGGAAGGTCCCGCTTTTCCCGGCGAAGATCATCGAGCGCAACTTCCCGGTCTACCTTTCGGTCATGTTACGGCACATCGGCGCCAACATGATATGGGTCGTCTACGCGATATTCCTGGCGGACCTGGGAGCGGACCCCCTGTTCATCGGTATGGTCTATGCCATTAATGCCACCGCCCAGTTCGTCTTCATGAATTACTTGGACCGATTCGGATCGAAGAAACTGATGCTGTTCGGTTTTGTCTTCTCTATGATCACTTTTCCCTCCTATACTTTGGCCACGACCTATTGGATGATAATCCCTAGCCAGATAATGATTGCCGCATCTTGGTCCTGCCTTTACGTCGGCTCGGTTAAGTATGTCATGGAACGGAACGAGGAGAAGGGGACCAGTGCCGGGTTGCTGCAGTCCTTCCTGAGCATTTCCGCGATCATCGGCGCATTGATCGGCGGTGTGGCCACGTACAGCCTGGGATATCACGGAACGATGTACCTGGCCACTGCGATGGCCACACTGGGCCTGGTGGTGTTCTTCTTCAGCAACAAGTGGATGGAACGCCATGACGCAAAAGAGCTTAATGCATCGTGAGTCGATGCGGGGACGTGGAGATTATCTTCCTCGGAACTGGCGGCAGCGTACCGACCAGATATCGCAACACCAGTGCCACGGCCGTTCGGGTCGGTCCTGAGATCGTCCTCTTCGACTGCGGTGAGGGGACCCAAAGGCAGTTGATGAGCTCAACGGTTTCGTTCATGAAAATATCCAGGATATTCATCACCCATCTCCACGGAGACCATTTTCTCGGCCTTCCTGGCCTTATCCAATCGATGAACTTCGCCGGGCGCCTTGAACCTTTGGACATCTATGGTCCTGAAGGAACCATAGATTTGGTCAACACGATCCTCAACCTGGGCTATTTCCAGGCGGGGTTCGAGGTATCCGGCCACGATGTCGGAGACCATGAGGTAGTGCGAGCAAAGGGCTATTCGGTCATGGCCGTCCGGACCGATCACACGATACCTTCGTTCGGTTTCATTCTCGAGGCGAATGTCAGACCAGGTCGGTTCAACAAGGAAAGGGCCATGGAACTCGGTGTGCCCGAGGGGCCCCTATTTTCAAAGCTCCAGTCTGGTTCGAGCGTTAAGGTCAAAGGAAAGACAGTAATGCCGGAAATGGTCATGGGCGGCCCTCGCCGTGGGCTCAAGGTGGCGTTTTCGGGCGATACACGGCCGAGCGAGCATTTCATGGAGTCGATCCAAGGGTGCGACATGCTGGTGCACGAGGCCACCGCCGACATTTCGCTTCATGAGAAGGCAAAGGAGTTCGGGCATTCTACCGCCAGGGATGCCGCGACCATCGCATCCCTTGCCGGTGTAAAGGCCCTATTTCTGAACCATTTCAGCGGTAGGTATGAGGACGTCGGTCCGCTGGTAGTTGAGGCCCGGGACATCTTCCCCAATACCTATGCCTCGGAAGATCTGATGATCGTTCAGGTCAACTATGACGGCATCATCACCTCAAAGAAGCTTCAGGACGTCAGAGCTGGTAATGATCCCGACGATCGAACCCTTCCTTGAGACCAGGACGGCATTGGATGCGGACAGCAATGAGGTAACGACCTCCACTGCCGCTTCTTCGCTGACGATCGGGAAAGAGTCCATCATGATAGAACCGACCGACTGTTCTCCCAGATCCTCCATCTTCGAGCCATCCCGCAGCAGGCTCAAGATCCTGAACTCGCTTATACTGCCAACATGCTGGACACCGTTGAAGACCGGGAGTTGCGAGTAACCGCTCTCCCTCATGACCTCAGTTGCCCGCTTGACCTTCTCGTTGGCCTGGATGCTCACGATGTCTGTTGAAGCGACGTCCTTCGCCCTCATCCCCTCGCGCCTCTTGCTCATCTCTTCATGCAGCACCTCGAAGATCCTCACTACCGCTGCATAGCTGCCCTTGATGCTGCCCCTCTCCATCTTCGCAATGGTCGATTGGCTGACACCAGAAAGTGAGGCTAATTCGGACTGGGTGATATCCAAGCTCTTGCGCAATTTCTTGATCTCGGTCTCGTCGGGGAATTTCATGTCATAACCGACATGTTATTAGTCATATATGAATAATTGAGTCAATAGGGCTTATATGAGCGAACCAATTACAACCGACCTAACTCGGTCCAGGTCTGTCCATTTTTGTGATTTGGGCTTGCCAGGGCTGCGAAGTATTTCAACATAGGTGACAATCAATGGCATCAAAGCCGGTTGGGAAGACCCCAGTAAAGAAGCCAGCGGCAAAGAAGATCGAAAAGAACATCATCATCGAGAGCATGAACCTGATGCCCATCGAGAAGCAGCGGGTCGAACTCGTCGAACGCAAGGGCCTGGGCCACCCGGACACGATCTCCGATGGTCTGGCAGAATCGGTCAGCCGTGCGCTGTGCAAGATGTACCTAGAAAGGTATGGTGAGGTTCTCCATCACAACACCGACCAGAATGAGGTTGTCGGCGGACAGAGCGCCCCCAAGTTCGGCGGCGGCAGGATGCTGGAGCCGATCTATATCGTCCTCATCGGCAGGGCCATCACCCAGGTCGACGGTGAGAGGCTTCCCTACGCCACCACCGCCATCGGTGCAGCCAAGGAATACCTGAAGAACTTCCCGCACTTGGATGTGAACAACGACGTCATCGTCGATTGCAAGATCGGAAAGGGCAGCATCGACCTGATCAAGAACTTTGAATCGCTCGCCGAAAAGTGCAAGGTCAACGGTAAGAAGAACAGTTGCATGCTGGCTAACGACACATCCTTTGGATGCAGCTTTGCCCCGCTCTCCCAGACCGAGACCGTCACGCTCGAGGTCGAGAGATACATAAACGGTGCAATGAAGAAGAAGCTCAAGGAGACTGGGCAGGATGTCAAGGTCATGGCCGCCAGGAACAATCACAACATCACCCTCACCATCGCCTGTGCCATGGTGGACAAGTTCGTCCCGGACGCCGATCACTACGTTAACGTCGTTCAGGAAATGACCGAGAGGGTGGCCGATTACGCCACCAAGTTCACCGAGTATGACGTCAAGGTCGACGTGAACCATGCTGACGACTACAAGCACGGCAACTATTACCTGACCGTCACCGGCCTGAGCGCCGAGAACGGAGACGACGGCTCTGTGGGCCGCGGCAACCGGGTGAACGGTCTGATCACTCCATACCGCTCGATGAGCATGGAAGCGTCCGCAGGAAAGAACCCGATCACCCACGTAGGCAAGATGTACAATATTCTAGCAAACTGGATCGCCCGGGATATAGTCAAGGAGGCCGGCGGAGACGTCATCGAGGCCCAGGTCAGGATACTGTCTCAGATCGGAAGGCCCATCAACGACCCGCAGACCTGCAGTATCCAACTCATCCTGGAGCAGGGTGTGAACTTCGACAAGACCCAGAAGAAGGCGCTTGTGGTGGCCGACAATTGGTTCGAGAACATAAACCAGGTCACGGAGAAAGTTGTAAAAGGCCAAGTGACGGTATTCTAGGCAATGAAACTCGTTGATTTGCCCAGATATGGTCCGGTGCACCGTTTCGCCGATTACCACGTCTTCAAAACCCTTTCCATCCTATCGGATGGGAAGCGCAAGGGGCGCAAGCAGCTTGCAGACATGGTCGGTGTGGGCGAGGGTAGCATGCGGACCATCATCGAATATTTGCGCGAACGGGAGATGATCGACGTCAAGCAGACGGGGGTCAAGATCGCTAGCAAAGGGCACGAGTTCCTGGGAGAACTGCCGATATTCATGGAAAGGGTGGAGCCAACGGATAGCACTCTCGGAGAGCGTAGCGCGGCAGTGCTCGTCAAAGGTCAGAGCATGAAGATCAAGATGGGCGTCGAGCAGAGGGACTCGGCGATCAAGGCGGGAGCCGAGGGAGCGACCACAGTCATCATTTCCGGTGACCGATTGATTGTCCCACCAGACTACGATCTGGACAAGGAAAGGCCGGAATTCGCCGAAACGCTCAGGCGACTTTTGGCGGTTAGCGAAGGAGATGTCATCATCATCGGTACGGCCAAGACCTACGAAAGCGCCGAAGACGGTGCACTAGCAGCGGCTTTCGAACTGATCTGAACCGCCGGACTGTCATTTTTCCAATAAGAAATAATTAGGAAAGGAGCTTGTGGGCAGACCACCCTCACGTAGTATGGCCTCAAAATCTTGTAATCAAAATTCGACCTTCGGTCCTTTGCCTATTTTCATATTGTTCGGCCTATGACAACCAGTTCGAGATGCTTTTCTCCAAAATCGTTCACCTCTCAACCACAATTTATCCTCGTTCTGATGCCACTCTTAAACTCATATGCTTGAAAATATGGCGGATTCTGATAGTAAGGGAGGATATATCGGCGATCCCCCTGAGATGTTGCTTCCAGTAGTTACCAAACTACCGGTAGAATTGACACTTTTCGATGGACGAGGGTTGAAATATTGGATAATACATCCAACTAGTAGACCATTCTCACGGTCGGGTGGAATCAAGGATGAAATCTAGGGGAGAAATCGTTAGTTTCTTGTTGGTGTCATTCATACTCATAGCTGCCGCGCCGGTATCTGTTGCCGCTGAGGGAACATCATGTGCCGTCCTTTTGGACTTCGGCAATGGCGAAATTGCATGGGCTGACATTCCGTCAAATAACACACTGAACGCGTTCAATATGACCCAAATGGCCGCGCAGAAGCTCGGTCTGGATTTCCAATTCGATCACTATTCATGGGGTAACTTTATCACCAAGATCGGAGACATGGATACGCCAATCACATTTGCCGAGTCTTGGTCCTTATGGACTTGGAACACAACGACATCCCAATGGGATTCATCCATGGTTGGGCCTGACTCGATCACCGCAAGCGATGTGACCGCCATAGCTTACTCATTCGGTGGATACCCCTCTCCTGCACCCCTGGCAACACCTGAGCACAGGTACCCCTGGGCCAGCTTCAGGCACGATAACCTGAACACGGGAAACCAGCCTGTGTATATGCCTAACAACTTGACCCTGGCATGGAAGGTCGACCTGGCCAACGGAGCGATTGACGCGCCGATCGTGGCCTGGCAGGGATACATCGCGATCATCACCGGAGGCGTTCTCAACATGACGGATTACTCGTATGACACGAATTCCTCCGTCTACGTGCTGAACCAGACCGGAGGCATCGTATGGCATGAGGACATAGGCACCGGCTACCAGGTCGGAGCACCGCTGGTCTATGACGGAATGCTCATCGTCCCCGCGGCGAACGGGAAGGTCTATGCCTTCAACGCATTCACCGGCGCGTCGCTTTGGACCTACGATACTGGTTCGGGGCTCACTCACGGCGTGACATCATCCCCGATAGCTAGCCAAGGCAAGATCATCGTGGGCACCGGGAATGGCAACTTCATCTCCCTTAACAAGAACGGAACCAAGGCCTGGAACGTGACCATCGCCACCGGGATCTACTCGTCATCGCCGGCCGCGTTCAATGGGACCTTCTACATCGGCACCGATGACGGCAAACTGAACGCCATCGCAGCCGACGGTAGCGGGGTCGTATGGGCCCTCCAGACAGGCAGCAAGATCCGCGGATCGCCTCTCCTCCTGAAGGATGAGATCGTAGTTACCTACCTCAACTATACGGGCACCTCCCCCACTAGCGGTGGAATCGCAGGTGTGAGCTACACCGGCCAACTGCTCTGGCAGAGGTCCACCGACGTAATCCCTGGATCGCCCGTGCTTACGAAGGCAGGCATAGCAGTGGTCACTTACACGGGAATCGTGATGGTAGAGACCAATGGAACACTGCTCTGGAACAAGTCCCTAGGAACGGGATTCGCGGGAGCGGCCCCGGCGAGCGTCGGCGGCAGCATCTACTTGGTAACGAACGAAGCGGCGAGCCGCCTGATAGCGCTGAGCAATGCCGGAGAGATATACTTTCAACAGGTCCTCCTCCCGGCCCAGTACGCATTGAGCGCACCGGCGATTGCTGACGGGCTCATGTTCGTCAGCAGCGACAACGGAAACGTCTACGCCTATCATTTGAACTCCGTAAGCCCCTCGAATAACAGCTATTCATTTACGGAGAATGGTCTGACGGTCAGCTTCGAAGCAAAGGTCGCCAATGGGACCCTGATCCACTATTCCTGGAACTTCGGGGATGGAAACACTAGCACTGGGGCCGCGGTCAACCACACCTATGCCAGTGCCGGATCATACACAGTCTTGTTGACGGCGACCACCCCGAACGGTCAGAGCGAGAACTATACCATGACCGCCGTGGCAACGAGCACTATTACTACCGGCTCCAGCCCCAGCAATGACAACGCCATACTGATCATACTGGTTGTCGCAATAGTCCTGATCGCTATCATCGTCGGTGTGTTCATGATGCGCAGGAGGAAGTAAAAAGATGATGAAGCTGAGGCCTAGGGACTGGATCATGATCGCGGTCGCGGTGGTCATCATACTGATAATCGCACTGTTCGGGTTTCCGAACACCGGCAGTACCGAAGCCACCGTCAAGACGAGCATCACGATCGAGTTCGCTAACGCCCCGACCCAGATGAATCAGGGAAAGAACACAACCTGGAACATGGTTGAGGGGAACTGGATATCGAGTCTGACCAACAACTCGCAGGGGGAGACCGTCTGGAAATTCGAGAACGTGACCAGTAAGTCCAGCTGTTACGACCAGCTCATGGCCGCAGCGCACATCGCAGCGTTTGAGGTCGAATCACAGAACCAAACGTTGGGCCTGATCGTCACCTCGATAGGAGCATGCTCCAACCTGGAGTTCGAGGGCAGGGCATGGCAATACTATGTGAACGGGGTATACGCCAACCGTGCGTGCAATATCGTCACCGTTGCGAACGGTGACCACGTTGTCTGGAAATATCAGCCGAACCAGATGGGGTGAACGCCCTGTTCTCCCCATACCAGGACAAGGACTCCAGGATACACCGAATGGATGCGAGACCGAAGATGGTCTTCGTCCTATCGATCTTCCTCCTGTCCATCCTGTTATCGGACATTTTCTTTTTGGCCATCCTTTTCGTTTTCATCATGGTGCTGGTCGCGGTGAGCAAGGTACTGCGCTCCACGCTCGGTCTCCTGAAATACACGGTATACGTGGCGGTTTTCCTATACGTTTTCAGCATCCTGTTCTCGCAAGGAAGCCACGTACTCTTCAGTCTGGGTCCCCTAGTAGTCAAGGAAGAGTCGTTGCTCTTCGCCACCAGCATGTGCATGAGGCTGTTCCTGGCGATCAGCGCTTTCGCCGTCCTCACTTTCACTGTCCATCCGGATCAATCCCTTCAAATAATGTCCAAGTTCGGGATCAAGTCCATGACCGGCCTTTCCATCGCGACCCGCATGTACCCGACGATCGCTGCCGATTCGGCGAACATCGAGGATGCAATGAAGGCAAGAGGGGTGGAGTTCGACGAGGGGAATCTGATCCAAAAGGCGAAGGCGAAAGCGCCAGTCATGATGCCGCTCCTGCTCAACTCGATGGACCGCTCGATGGAGATCGCGGAGGCCATGGAGTCCCGCGGCTTCGGGGCGGCTCAAAGGACACATTACTTCGACAGGCCACTGAGCCTGAGGGACAAGCTCATGATCGCATCTTTCCTGGCAGCACTGCCTTTCGGGATAATCATGTTCATTCTAGGATATGGCAACGTTAACTACATCGGTGGGGCGCCTTTCGCGATCACCAGCACGGGTACGATTGTGGCATTCTTTGAACTAATGTTCTACATGCCTATTCTCATGGGGGCCAAAAGATGATAGAGATCGATCATTTCTCCTTCACCTACAGCGCGGTCGGCAAGCCGGTGCTGAAGGATGTCAACCTCAAGATCAGAGAAGGGGAATTCGTCCTGATAGTCGGTCATTCGGGATCGGGCAAGTCCACCCTGTGCCGGGCAATGAATGGATTGGTGCCTCATTTCTATGGCGGCAAAGTGATCGGTCATGTCACGGTCGACGGAAAGGACACCAGGACCACCCCGCCAAGCCATTTGGCGGGGACCGTGGGTATGGTGTTCCAGGACCCAGAGAACCAGCTGGTCATGACCAACGTCGAGAACGAGATGGCGTTC
>JBEKDM010000013.1:0-28593 GCA_050014375.1 Methanomassiliicoccales archaeon
GAACAATGACGATCTTTGATCGTTCCAGGTCTGAAGCATAAAGATTGTCAGATTCCTTGAGCACATTGCAGGGTGATATGGAATGGACGACGACAACGACAAAGTGATGGCCAGGACATTGGTGCCTTTGGGCAAGAAGATAAAGCTGGAGGAGTACCAAACAAGTTGGAAGGAGTGCGATGACCTCAGGTTTAGTGGCCTGCGGCTGACAAAGGAGAACGCTGAAAAGATACTGGAAAAAAGCCGGGAGAAGCTGGAAAGTGTCCAGGAGCTGCTTTGGGCGGAAGCCTCCCATTCGTTGCTCATCATTCTTCAGGGAATGGATGCTGCAGGCAAGGATAGCATCATCGAGCATGTCATGTCCGGGGTGAACCCGCAGGGTTGCGAGGTAACTGAATTCAAAATCCCTTCGGAGAGGGAGCTGGACCATGACTTCATGTGGCGTTGCTACAACTACCTACCGGAAAGAGGTAAGATAGGCATCTTCAACCGGTCCTATTACGAGGAAGTCCTGGTGGTCAAGGTCCATCGGGAGCTACTGGACCGGCAAAAGTTGCCGGAAAGGAAGAATCAGAAGGGTCTCTGGAAGGAACGATACGAATCGATCAATGATATAGAGCGTCATCTGGTCAGGAACGGGACGGTCATCCTGAAGTTCTTCCTAAATGAATCCCGAGAGGAGCAAAAGGAGAGATTCCTGGCAAGGCTGAATGATCCGAAAAAGCAATGGAAGTTCAACCCGGCCGATGTGGTGGAAAGAGAATTCTGGGACAGTTACATGAAGGCCTATGAGGACATGCTCAGTGCTACAAGCACCGAGGAATCGCCTTGGTTCATCATACCTGCGGATCAGAAGTGGCTATCCCGGACGTTGGTCTCCAATATTATCACCCAGACGATCGAATCGTTAAACATTCATTTTCCAAAGCCTTCGGAAGAGGCGATGAAGGCACTGGAGGATGCGAAAAGGAGATTGATGAAGGAGTGAACGGTCGACCCTTGTCATTCATCGGTCAGCCGAAAATGAACCCGATGCCCGCACCGATGATGAAACCGAAGGTCAACGGCAGCACGCCGATCAGCAGGGCACCCAGATGTAAGGCCGATGAGCCATACTGTTGTGCCATCTGTTGTAGCGCGGGGATATCCATAGAGTAGAACCCAAAATATATGACAACTGCCAGAACGACGATGATTATCAAGGCTATCTTAAGGAATTTGATCGCGAAAAAGCCGACGATCAGCCCAATAATGAAAGGCAATAGCATCACTACCAGGGGCGGCAGCCCGGCTATGCTTCCGTTCGTTACGAAATGCACCAGTTCGTCGATCAAACTCATTCAAACGCCCTTCCTTGTTCCAGGTTGCTGATAATATCTTTGAGACCATCAACTATATGATATGAGTTGGACGGAAATCTCCAACTCTGAATGCAAGGTCGCGATTAGGGCGGCCTTTACCAAGTTGTTCCATGAAGATGGAATATCTGGGTATGACCTGTTCGAACATATATTTCCTAAGTTACATCAGGATAGACGGCCGCTATCTCGGTCCTGGGCAGACGGAAAAGGGGGTTCTCGTACCGGTCATGATAGTGCTTATCTTGTGCTGGAAGTCGGAAAACCTCATCCGTTAGTCACTTCGGTCTTATTATCTGGATGGCCAACATATCTTCGATCCGATCGTTCATATATCTATTCGAATCAAGGACGCCCCGATTGTAAAACTCCGGGGCCAGTTTTTCAATGATGAAATCCAATAACAGACCTGAGGCCAGATCGCCGATCTCTTCCCCTCTTTCCTGCTTGAAGTATTTCCTTATCGAGGAGACCATTTCTCCCCGTTGCTCCTTGGTCAACTTGATCTTGTCATGGCCGATCATGGCGTGAACCCGCTCGACCCCATATGGGTCATTCGACATTATGGGACTATCGACAGCGGCCTATTGACGTTGGCAGGAAAATAGCGACAACGTGGTCTGGGCTCACCGGGTTTATATATTTCGGGCTAGACTCTTTCTTTGGTGATATCGTCAAGATCATAGTCGTTTCCGATGTTCACTTGGGAAGTGAGGACAGCGAGAAGGAGTCATTCAATGAGTTCCTGGGATCGCTCCATGATGATGACGAGCTGACCGATCTGGTTCTACTGGGCGATATCGTTGAGATGTGGCATCGGGACGCTTCCGGCGCGTTCCTGGAGAATATGGATACAGTGGGTCTGCTCAAAGAACTGCAGAAGAAGATCAAGGTCCACTGGGTGGCCGGCAACCACGACTACCACCTGCTGAAGCTGAAGAACCGAGAGCCGCACTATGACTACCCGTTCGAGTTCCATGAGACACTTGAACTGGTCGATGGCAAATCCACTTACAGGTTCATGCATGGCTATGAGTTCGAGTATGGGAACGAGACCAGGTTGATCAGGCCCATTCTGGAGATACTTTGCCATGTTATGTCGGACTCGGACGGCGTGCCGAAGGATGACATGTGGACCTACCTGGCGCGGAAGATGGGCGATGTACAATATTCGATCATCACCGAGAGGGGAGAGCAAGGGAAGCTGAAGATAACAACAGGGAGCATCGAGGACAAGCCGGAGATCAGGCTCAAGAACCGGATCGAGGGCATAGAGAAACTGGCCTACAACGAGGTCCGGGAAAAGCCAGGACATCTGCTGATCTTCGGCCACACGCACCATGCGTTCATATGCCAAGGAGAGAACTTGGTCAACACCGGTTCGTGGTGCAAGGAAGGTACCCCACATAACACGTATGTCGTCCTGCAGCACGGCAAGCCTCATCTGTTCGTCTACCGGGGCGAGGAGATCATGGACCGGAAGATCATGAGTTAGGCCTGACCTGTTCGATGTTCGTCTTTTCAATTGGCCTCATAACGGCTATGATTCTTCTAGCGGGTTGATCGGCAGTATTAATGAACCCCACTGCTCATCCAGGCTTGGAGAAATGAACAAATGGAGACGATCGAGGAGTTTGTCAAGGATCTGCTCAAGACGGACAAAAGCGGGGGAGTGCTGGAAATAGCCCTTACCCCCAAGTCCGCAGGGGTGCCGAACAATGAAAGGCTTGAGTTCCTGGGCAATGCCATTCTCAATCTGCGCCTGGCCGAAGCGATATATCACAAGGATCACAAATACTCGCCTGGTATGATGTCCTTGATGTGCAACTACTTGAGAAGCAATCCGGTACTGGTCAATGCCGGAAGGGATGGCGGACTAACATCCATGCTCACTAACCTTCCTTCCAACGAAGAAGGAAAGGTCACCGATAAGATGGTGTCCACGGCATTTGAGGCGATCATCGGGGCTCTGTATGAACGTAATGGCTACGAAGCATCCTCTCTTTTCATAGACCGGTTCTTGATCACCGACGAACTGATAGCTAGTTCGATCAATGGCAAAGGCCCGATCACGGAACTGAAGGAGCTGGTCGATCGGGACCGGGAATTGGTGATCCACAGCACGTCCGAACGCACCGAAGGAGGACTAACGATCTTCTGTCATTCGACGACCGTCAACGGGAAGACGGTAAGCGGTGAAGGCAGGACCAAGAAAGCGGCTGAGGCAAAGGCCGCGGCAAAGGCATTGGTCGGGATCCTTCCGGTGGATCGGCAATGATCGAATACTCCCGCCTAACGCTCCACTAACCTATTGTGATGGCCAGGCAGAGTCTGGATATGGTTTTCATGAATATGATCTTGGGAAAGGCAGGTAAATCGAAAAGAACGTAATCGCAGGCATTTTGATCTCTAAGGAAGTTAGAAATGATCATTCTCAATTCCCCTCAGCCTTCCTGGCGGAGGAGCTATCACGAATTTGGCACCTTTGTTTGGCTCACCTACCTCTTTGATCGAAATTCCAGTTATGGCAAGTATCTCGCGGGATAGGAATAGACCGAGACCGTGATCCTTTCCGGAACCGCGTGCGAATATCTTTTGCTTCAGTTCCACGGGTACGCCGATACCATCATCCTCACAGACGATACAGCGAACTCCATCGAACTCCTGCACGGAAAAGCGGATGATGGTTGTACCACCACCATGCCGCAGCGAGTTGTCGATAAGGTTGCCGAACACCTTGATGATCAATGGGTCGGCGAGCATCTCTAGATCGCCAGGAACATTGTTCTCCAACCTGACCTGACCCAGGGAGGCCTCTCTGGAGCACTTCTCCACCAATGCCTGGAGATCATGCCAGGTCGGGGCCTGTACCCCGAGGTCCTCATATGTCTTGGTGAACTCGATCATGGAAGAGATGTGTTTGGCGGCAGATTCGGCTTTGCACAGATGTTGCTCATAAGAAGTATCGTTCGGCTTGGATCTCAGCAACGCCAGGTACCCGGTGAGCGCCATGAGCTGGTTCTTGATATCGTGCCTGGTTATGCTGGTCAGGAGGTTGAGCTTGCGATTCGCTTCGCGAAGCGCATCCTGAGCTTGGATCGTTTCGGTGACGTTCCGAAAATACCCGATGACACCGTCGATCTCACCCTTGGTATTGTACCTCGGGCTCAATACCCCGTCAAAATATTCCGTGGTGCCGGACCTCGAAGGGAGGGAGGTCTTGTATCTGATGCTCTTCCCAGACCGCATGACCCCCATCTTTGCCGCCGTCAAAACGTTGGCATCTTCTTTGTTCAGGATATCATGATCTGTTTTTCCGATCATGTCCTCTAAAGTCAATCCTAGCTGGGGGTGGAGGACCCAAATATACCTCAGATCGCGGTCATGGACCACGATGTGGTCGGGAGAGCCCTCAGAGATGATACGAAACTTTTCCTCATTATGGAAGAGAACATCCTCTGCCAGCTTCCTCTCCGTTTCGTCCTCGGCGATCCCCAGTTCGCTCTTGACACTTCCATCATCTTCCCGCTCGAATATCACATCGCGGCTCCGGAGCCAACACCAGTTCCCGTCTGCCCTTTTCATCCGGTATTCGGCGACCCGAATCTCACCGTCGGTCATGTTACGAAGACCCTCCTGGTACCTCTCGACGGCTTGTACGTCATCAGGATGGAGGATATTCTCGAAGAGTCTGGAACCCATCTCCGTGATCTGCTGCGGAGAATATCCCAGGAAATCCACCACCTCCCGATTGGTGTAAAGGTTGCGATGCTCTTTCAGGTCATAAATGTAAACAAGGTTGGGAGACGTGTCCAGTATCTTGGTTAGCATGTGTTGGCTCGACTTGAGCTCGTTCTCCGCCCGCTTGCGTTCGGTGATGTCCCGGCCGACACCCAGTACTCCGGTGGGCCGGCCCTGCGAGTCGCGGAGGACCGAATAGATGGTGTCTTTCCATTGGGTTCCGCCATCCTTCTGAAAAAACTCCAGCTCTCCAGTGAATGTGATCTCCTTCTTTGGGTCACCGAGGTTCTCCGGGGTCATTTGGGAGGTCATCACCGATAGGATCTTCTGCATCGACTCCGGCGCCATCTGACGGTCGATCGGTATTCCTGCCATTTCCTCCATGGTGAAACCGCTGAGGCGGTGGACCGAGGGTGACATCCAGATCGGTCTAAGTTGCATGTCAAGGAGCCAAACGGTGTCGGTCATGTTCTCCATGATCAGTTTTAACTTCTCTTCGTTGGCATGCAATGCCTCCTCGACCCGCTTTCGCTCAGTGATATCAAGTATCTGGACCAGGTAACCGGTTATCGGCTCCGGTCGTACCCCCAAAGGAGTTATGAGCACGTCAAGCCAGATGACCCCCTCTCTTTTTGTCTGATAGAGGTGATGCGCCCTCACCTCCCCGAAATCGAAAGGGCCCTGGTAGCGTATGGTCGCTCCGCGGTGCATCTGCAGGATGTTCTCGTCGCTTATGCTTGGATCATCGAACAAGGATGAGCCAAGAAAGTCCTGTATCTTCTCCACGCCGAACATCTTCAGACAGGACGGGTTGGCATGGATCAAAGATCCGTTTGCATCATACAGCTCGATGGCAATGGGGGACTGGTCGAAAATGACCCGGTATTGTTCCTCGCTCTCGTGAAGCGCCCGCTCTACCCGATGCCGTTGCACCAACTCCCGGATCCGATGTAACAATTCAGCATATTGGGGGAGAGGCTGGCCTCCTTTCTGCAGGTATGAATCCGCTCCATAGTTCAAGGCCTCTATGACCACCTCCTCACGCCCTTTTCCAGTGAAAAGTATGAAGGGTGTGGTGTCGCCCATGGCCCGCAAAGATTTCAGGAAATTGATCCCATCCTCGCGCGGCATCTGATAATCGGACACGATGGCATCATAGTTACGTTTGGCGAGAGCCACCCTGGCCTCGCTCACTGAGAACGCCGTTTCCACCTCGATCTCTCCCGGTATGCTTAGAAATTCCTTAGTTAGTCTGCAAAGGCCCGGCTCGTCATCTACGGCCAGTATCCGGATCGAGGGTGGGAACATTGTGGTAACACTGTTACGAGGTAATTTCGAGTATATACTGGGTCGCCTATGAAAATCAACATTTGAGCCGCTTTGAGCAACGTATGGCCACTAATTCTAGAGCAATAATAAATGAAGAAATGCAGGCAGGATAAATGATAAATAGGGATATCATTCGTTGCCGATGGAACGATCCCTACGCTCGATCAGGGATGCTCCATGCTCATGTCAGGAGACGACGCTGACCGCCATTTCCCGGCCGGCACCCTGAGGACGAAGCTTGCTCCGTGCCCTGGTTCCCCCATCTCGTCGATGGTGATGCCAGTTATAGAAAGCACCTCGCGGGAGAAGAAGAGTCCCATGCCAGTATGCTTTCCGAAACCCCTTTCGAAGATTCGCCTTTTGTCTTTCGCGTCTATGCCGATCCCATCGTCCTGGACCACGATGAGCAGCGAACCGTCCTCAACCCGGGCCGAGAACTCCATGCGAGTGGCTCTTTTACCGTGCCGCAGCGCGTTGTCGATGAGATTGTGGAACACCTTGACTATCAGCGGATCGGTCAGTATCTCCATGTTCGGCATTTGTTCTTGGAGGTCCAGTCCGCTCTTGCTCATCCCTTCCGACGCCTTGCTCACCAATGAGGGCAGGTATTGCCAACTGGGTGCGTTCATTCCGATGTCCTGGTAATCCTTGGTGAAGGCGATCATGTTCTCGATGTTGGTGGCCGCCTCCATGGCTCTCGCCTCCAAGGAATGGGCCGAGGCAGGGTTCTTGGCGTTCTTGGCAAGTTCTAGATTTCCTCGAAGTACCATGAGCTGGTTCAGTATGTCGTGGCGGGTGATCCCGGTCATGAGCTGGAGTTTGCGGTTAGCCTCGATCAATGCTATCTCAGCGGTCTCCTGGGCGGTCTGATCGTGCAGGGTGCCCATGCTCGCCCATCTTCCATGATAATCGATGATGGATATGCTCAGGTCCGCCAGTGCCTCCTTAGGACCATCGTGGCGCAACAGCCTTACCCGTTCCAGTCCAGCACCGCCCTTTCGATCGATCAGTGCCCTGGCCATTTCCCCGACCCGGGTTCGATCTTCTGGGGCGATGAAATCCATGAACGGTCGGTCCAGCATATTCTCCGGATTGAACCCTATTATCCTCTCTATCGATGGACTGATGAAAGCCAGTTTCCCGTCCTGGATGATGAACACGGCATCCTGGCTATTCTCTATCAGAGTTCGGTATTTCTCTGAAGATTCCCTGAGAGCCTCGGCTGCCTCGGACAGCTTCCGGTTCTCTTCCTTCCGTCTTATTTGCAAGGTGAAGAAGATGACCACTAGGGTCGTGATGAGCACTGCTGTCAGTCCAGGGACCAATCCCGATTCAATGGTCTGTTCCCCCCAATGGTTGGCGCTGATGTCCATTCCCAGAACGGCGATCACCTTTCCGGTATCAGGGTCGAAGATGGGCACCATCCCGCTCACCCAAACGCCCCATTGGTCGGCCAGAGGCCCGCCTGTGTCCGCTATTCCCTTGAATGCATTGTCGATGGTCACAGAAGGGACATCGTATATCTGACCGGGAGGGGAGTTGTCCGGGGAATCGGCCGGTTCCGAGTCGATGAAGAAGAATATGGTCCCGTTATCGTACTGACCCATCAGGTAGACGAATCGGGCCGAGGGTATTGCTTCCCTCTGGGCTGTCATGAGCACCTTGAGCTTCTGGTAATGGGAGTTGTTAAGATCGTCCGGTGAGCCGGCCAGCGCTTTGATGTCGCTAATGTTGACGGCAGTGGCTGCCACCTTAGTGTTGGCGAGCAGATCCTCCCTCATGCTGGTATCCTTGTTCACCATCGTACCGTAGGTGAAAAACGACCCTATCACCAATATTGCGATGCACACGGTCAGGACCATGCGGGAGTTTTTGTCCAATACTCAGCCCTCCCCAGTGTGAATGTTCCGGTCTATAACCGTGAGCAGATCCATGGTCGATGAGTTCCAGACGAAGATGTCTGCCAAAATGACCTCGATCCTTACTGAATATCCTTCAATCGGACCGCATAACTCGGACTGATCATCAGGAGACAATGCCTGGAAATGGATGGAAGGCATTTAATCAATTGAGACAAGAGGGATGGACCGTATTTAAGGTGGTGACATCCGATAATCAACGAATGAACTATCGAAGCTTTTCGAGCTGTTAGGGTGGATCGTCCTATATAATGGTGGAATGGGAAAGGTCGTTTGATCGGTTCACTCCCGCGAGAATCCATACCCGGTTCCACTTTTCGGTCTGGGCTATGACCACCTGATGCGGGCCGCAGGTCGGATGATGCAATACCAAGGTCACAAGAACTTTATTTCCCAGACCTGGTCTGGTCATGATATGTTCTGCAAAGGATGCGACGAAGGGTTCAGGCAGGTCTTGCCTGGGGTATCCATGAAGACACTGACCTATGGAAAGGACATGCTCTTCACCGAGTTCCGCCTGAAAGCGGATTCTTCCCTCCCCAGCCATGCACACCCCCAGGAACAGACCGGATATCTCGTCTCAGGTTCGATCCGCCTGACCATCGGGGACGATGTGTTCAAGGTCGGTCCTGGGGACAGCTGGAACATCCCCGGCAACGTCGTCCACGGAGCGGTCATCCTGAAGGATTCGGTGGCCATCGAGGTCTTCTCTCCGGTCAGGGAGGATTACCTTCCTAAAGAGACGTTTGAAAGATGATTCGTTTGTATTCCGAGCAGGTATTAAGAGCGACACTGCTGTGGTTCACGTCCCTGGCAGAAAAGATCAACGTCGTATCCCCTCGCGTAGCCATTTCGATCAACTTCTGGACGATGGTGACATTGTCGCCGAGCTCCTTTCGATATCGTTCTCGGAACTCTTCCCATTTGATATGGTCGTGGGAGAACCACTTTCTGAGCTCGATGGAAGATGCCGCCTCCTTTGACCAGAGATCGACCGAGGCCTTATCCCTTCGAGATACCTCTGAGCCACAGCCTAACCACCAGGATCATCATGTTGTCCTCTTTCGCTCGGTAGTTCGTAGACCCGTTTCAGCCTGACCATCGGTATTTGACTTGCCTGTCCCATGATAAATGTTGACATTGGCTGCCTGGGACCGTCTATGCCGACCAATAATATCGACCATTGATGGACCTTGTCGGAATACCAGAACCTGAACAGGGAAACATAACGGATCCTGCAAAAGTTATTTCAATCGAATCAATATTGCTTGTAAAAGTGAGTTCGACTAGCTTACTTGAAGAAAAAAAACTTGGTGATCGCCAGTGTTACCCATTGAAGTATCCGATCTGAAGAAGTACCATGGCGACATAAAGGCAGTCGACGGTATTTCTTTTACTGTTAACGAGGGAGAGGTCTTCGGGCTATTGGGCCCGAACGGGGCGGGAAAGACCACCACCATCGAGGTCCTGGAGGGGCTCAGGAAGAAGGACGGCGGAGAGGCCAAGGTCCTCGGCTTGAACCCCTGGGAAAGCGGCTACAAGCTGCACAGGAAGATCGGGGTCATTCCCCAGGAGTTCACGTTCTTTGATAAGACCAGCCCGCGGGAGGCGATCATCTATTATTCAACTCTCTTCGGCATCCAAACAGACCCGGATGAGATCCTAGAGGCGGTTCTGCTGGAAGACTCGGCAGATGTTCTTTTTGAGAACCTGTCGGGTGGACAGAAGCGAAAGACCGGCCTTGCACTTTCACTGGTCAACTCACCAGACCTGTTGTTCCTTGATGAGCCGACCACGGGGCTGGACCCAAATGCGAGGCGGGCGATGTGGGAGGTCATCCGGGGACTGAAAGGCCGAGGCAAGACGATAATCCTGACCACTCATTACCTTGATGAAGCCCAGCAACTCTCCGACCGGGTGGCCATCATGGATCACGGGAAGATCGTGGCACTGGGGACCTCTGACGAGATCATCAAGCAGCACGGCTCGGGAGAGAGATTGGAGATACGCGGTAGTGATGAGCTGGCCAATTACATCAGTACGAACACGAAGCTCAAGGTCACGTCCAGCAACGGCGAGATCAGCATACTGCTCAATCGGAAGACCGACGCATTGACCGCGTTGGAAGCGGCCGAAAACTCGAAGTTGGACTGGGGTGACATCCGCACTCGACGGGATAGCCTGGACGACGTGTTCGTCAAGCTGGTGAGCGGGGTCGTGGATGAGCATGGAGAGATCAAGAAGAGAAATTCGACAGCCGACCAAATATCAGACCGAGGTGAGGGGCAATGATCAGTGGGAAGAGAATACTCGCCGACTTCAAGGTGTACAGCCGAGGATATATGAGGAACAGGGTCGGGCTGTTCTTCGGCCTGGTGTTCCCGGTCATCCTGATACTGATATTCGGGGCGATCTTCTCCGGCAACTCGGGCGGGACGGTGACGGTGTACGTGCAGAACCAGGACACCGGTCCGTTCATTACCCCGCAGATGAATGTGGCCAGTCAATTCCTGAACGGGCTTAACGGTTCCAACACGCTGGACGTGGTGATGGTGGCGCCCTCGGAGAATCTCTCAGCCTACTTGGCGGACCATTCAGCGTCCGATGGGATCATCATCCCGGCGAACTTTTCGGCCGATTATTTGGCTGCGAACCATCTAAATGTCATCGTCTACGGCAATCCCGCGTCAACCAGCAGCAGCATCGTCGCCGGCACCGTCAACGGCGTGGCGAACCTGTTCAACCTGCAGCGCTTCAACGGTTCCAGCGTGATCGGGCTGGAACAGACGACCGTCAATACCCAGCAGACCAAGTACATCGACTTTCTGATCCCCGGTCTCATCGGGTTCTCGATACTGGTGAGCCCCATGTTCTCGCTGGTCAACATTTCATCCAACTACAAGAAGACCAAGCTGTTCAAGCAGCTCAGCTTGACCCCTCTGACGAAGATGGAATGGCTGGCATCGAAAGTGCTGTGGTACATCGTCCTGTCGGCCATATCGTTCGTGCTGATGGTGACGGTTGGAGTGCTCGCATTCGGCGCCCACATCACGTTAACGCTTTGGATATTGCCATTCCTGATATTGGGCCCCACGCTCTTCGCCGCGCTGGGCATGCTGGTCGGAACAGTGTCCAAGGACCCGGAGACGGCGGGCGTGGTCGGGAACATTGTGACCTTCCCGATGATGTTCCTGTCGGGAACGTTCTTCCCGATCAGCATCATGCCGAAGTATCTACAGGGCATCGCTCATGTGTTACCGCTGTTCTATGTGATCGAGGGAATAAACAATGTCATGGTGTACAGCAATATCGGTGCGGCGGTCGTCGACATGGCAGTCGTGGCGGTCATCACCGTCATCGTGTTCATTGCTGCAGTGAGATTGTTCAAGTGGAGAGAGGACTAGAGTTGGAGTCTGATGCAATTAGCGTATCCCATATATGTCAGGTTGTCGAACGAAGAAACGCCCGGAGGGCAGGCTTTCCTGACTGAGTACTGATTTGGTGGAGACTACGTTTCCGCTTGTAGTCACGGGCTGCGCTTGTCAATGTCAACTTCAAGGAAGATTTCTGATATCGAAGATATATATGGCGGTATCGAGATGAATCGAATCTGGCATCAACATTGGCGTGAAAATAGATCATCTATAATTAATATTTAGAATATATTTAAATGGTTTCGCACTATTGAATGATCGGTGATAGTTAAGTTTATTATTGAATACATGCCCTAATTCATACAGAAATGTTTAGAAAAGAAGGATGAGGAGGCAACCCTACAATGACAAGCGATATCCTGGAAGAAATGAAACAGGCAGTTATAAAAGGCAAGATGAAGGAGATCAAGGCACTTGCGGAAAGAGCATTGGCCGAGGGGATTGACCCAAAGGACATCATTTTCGATAGCCTGAGCAAAGGCATGGCTGTGGTCGGGGAAAAATACGAGACAAAGGAATATTACCTCCCCCAGGTACTGTTGGCCGCCCAGACCATGTATGGAGCCCTAGATGTGGTGCTTCCGAAGCTCAAGGTGGACACGACCGCAAAGATTCCTGCTAAGGTGGTCATCTCGGTCATCGAGGGAGACGTCCATGATATAGGAAAGAACATCGTAAAAGCGATGCTGACGGGAGCTGGATTTACAATATATGATCTGGGTAAGGACGTGCCGGTAAAGACCATAATTGAAAAGACCAAAACGGAGAACGCCCAGATAATAGCCACGTCAACCCTTATGACTCCTACCTTGGCCGGAATGAAAGATATTGAGAACGCTTTAAAGGAAGCCGACATGAAAGGCACGGTCAAGACGATCATCGGCGGGGGCGCCACGTCAAAGGAATTTGCTCGGCGGATCGAAGCCGATGCCTGGGCGTATGATGCGGTAGAGGGTGTTCGGGTCATAAACGATTTACTGAAATAGATCCTCCAGGGGAAGAAGGAGTTCCTCCCCGCCCTCAATTTTTCGAGACGATTCCACCGCTGGTGCGGCCATCAAAAGACCATTAGAATGAATACTCACAAAATAGCTGCAATGGGAACATTCTGTGATAATTGATTTCAGAGGCGGATATATGCCGATGTTGGCGGGCTGTCCTGGACGACATTGGTAAACCATAAGATCGAGACACCTTCGTCGATTTATCTTCTAACATATTATTTACTTCGACGCTCATTTTGTCGTTCGGCTCTCACCATGATTGCGAGGATTGTGATAATCGGGGGATTTCTAGGAGCGGGCAAGACCACCCTGGTGAACAAGATCTCGAAGAGATTGACCGATTCCGGAAAAAATATCGCTCTTTTGACCAATGATCAAGGAGACTGCCTGGTAGACACTCAATACGGAGCGGAAATGGGTTTTGCAGTATCTGAGGTCCTCAGAGGATGTTTCTGTTGCCGATTTCCGGACTTAATAAACAATATGAGAGGGCTGGTCACCAAGGTCCGGCCTGATATGATCATAGCCGAACCAGTTGGTAGTTGCACAGACCTACAGTCCACAGTGGTCGCACCCCTGCGCATCATATATCCCAACGAATTCACAGTGGCCCCGCTAATCGTTGTGGTTGACAGCTCCAGGCTCTCCTCGGATGAGATAGAGGCTAAATCGATTGGGGGGTATCTTAGGAAGCACCAGATAGAGGAAGCCGAATATGTGGTGCTATCAAAGGTAGACCTGGTTTCGTGGAACAGGATCCAAGAGATCGGGGAAGCCGTAAAGTTACTGAACCCCAAAGCGGGAGTGATCAACTATTCGGCAATAACAGGAGAAGGCATCGACGAGATCATGGGTATCGTCAATTCAGACCTGAGGAGCGCAGGGATCCCAGTAGATATCGACTATGACATCTATGCCAAGGCCGAGGCGGAACTGGGCTGGTACGACGGTAGGATAAAGTTCCATGCTATGAGATTGGACTCCTATGCCCTTGCGACCAAGATATTGAACTATGTTGCCAAGGATTATGACCCGCAGGACATTGCCCACATCAAAGTGCTATTAAGGTCCAGTAACAACTCCATGAAGATGAGCCTTGTTCGCAACAATCTCACTGTGGATTGGGTCAAGGGCTCCAGATACGCCGATGGGGATCTAGAGGTCCTCGTCAATGGGCGTGTGATCTCTTCACCTAGTGCTCTAAAGTGCAGCATACAGGGGGCGGTAAACAAAGCACTGGATGAGGTGGGCGTTAGCGAATATCTCTTCACCGATGACTGCTTCTCCCCAGGAAGACCCAACCCCACTCATAGGTTGAAGGTTCCGGAGCGAGACTCCTTGAATTGACGAACGACCCATTGTTGTCAAAGTCATCTGAAGTTAGTTGAAACTCAATGGCAATTATGCTGGCTAATCATTTTTCTCCCAGTATCACCTGTCGTGTGTCTATGATCAATAAAATGTCAAGACTATGTATTAAATAATGATTGAAACCAATATTTAATCGGCGATCAAATGAGCTACGAAGAGATATTTCCACCATACGACATGGAGTGGCATGGGAAATCTACAAAACGATTTGCGACTCCATTCATCGACAAACAGTATGATAGGATTGATGTAGACCCAATGATGCTATCGCATGCGGCCGTTGCATGTGGATACACCATAAGGGACTTCTACGAGAAACCAGAGTTGGGCATACATTGCTTGGCCTACGTCTACCAGCTCTATGATCTACTACCGGTGACACACTGGTACTATTCGACCCCCTGGCTCCATGAGCTGGGTTGTGAACTTGTCCAGAGAGATACTTTACCACCAATTGTGAAGGAGCCGATCATTTCGGAGCCGGGTGAAGTGGATAAGATCGAGGTTCCGGACATCGACACGATCAAAAAAGGAAGGACCTATAACCAGTACAAGAGGTTGTACCAATACGTCCAGAAGAACATTCCTCAGACCTTCGTGCCGATCGCCTATGGGTTCGATCTGGTGGGAGAGGCCGCCCACATCTGTGGCGTGGAGAACTTCATCATGTGGACCTTCACGGAGCCAGAAGCCGCTCACAAATTGGTCGATATCTTCACCCAGACCAGTGCCAACGGTGCGATCGCAACCGCTAAGGACTACGGTTCGGCGATGCTCGTACTGGGCTCTGTGTTGGCCAACAATGACATCTTCTCCGATGAGGCGGTCAAGGACTATGCCGTGGGCAGCGCAAAGAAGTACATCGATACCGTGTTCAGGGAAGGTGGCGGTCCGCAGATCTTCTATCATCTTTGCGGCAACCATGAGACCGATTACAAAGTGTTCCATGACCTGATATGGTCCCCGCTCACGGTGTTCAATGTCGGATACCAAGGCAAGAAGGTCTTCCCGGCAGAGATACTGAAGAAAGAGTTCGGAAACAAGGCCACAATCATGGCTTCGGTCGATACCAAGCTGATGATCGATCCCAATCCGAAAGCGGTCTACGAGCAGGCCAAAGAGCAGATCATAGCTGGCCGGGACAGCAAGAACGGATTTATCCTGAGTACCTCGTGCGAATGCCCGCCCTACACGTTGCCAGGCAATATCCTAGCGCTGACCAGGGCTGCCAGAGACCATGGCACGTACGGGAAATGGTGAGGTGATGAAAATGGATGTCAAGTTCTCCAGTGAGGTTGTGGAGCTTCTCGGCAAGAGAGGACTGAAGGAAGCGGATGTCGTAGAGGTGATCCAGAGCGCTGAATCCTCTGGAATAAAGCTCACCCAGGGTGACAAGAATCTCGCCAAGAAAAGGATCGGTGAGGTCACCATCTATGCCCTATATGACGATAGCGGCAACGTTGAGACCGCCTACTCCCATAGGATGCAACTGGGTGAGATGCTGAAGACGACCGACCAGCCGGATCTGTCCAAATGGATCTGCAACCGTTGCAAGGAACCGGCCCAGCAGGGAACGACCAATATGACCTACCTAACCGTGACAAGGGCGGGCCCTGCCATTGTCTCCCCAAAGTGCGGTGACTCATGGGTGGAAGAGTATCTGGCGATCAAGACCCTCGCCGCAGCTGAAGGCCTCTTCGAGAAGAAGAGAGCCTAAACCCCTTCAAGCCGCACCGCGGCTTTTCCTTTCATCGATGACTGGTACACAACCTGATCAACCGAACCAGCGTTCGTGAGGTTGATATTTGGGGAGTACGGTGTAAAGATCAAGGTGCAAGAGATGGACGAGATTCTAGGGAAAACTGAAAGCCTATGCCCGGAATGCCTCAAGGTCATCCCTGCGGTGAAGATCGCAGAGGGCGATGATGTGTACCTGGATAAGACCTGCCCCGAGCATGGCCATTTCAAGGTGCTCATCTGGCGGGGGGTAGAGGATTATAGATCGCTCAAACAATATGCCTGTGTGCCCTCCAGACCGGAGAAGGTCTCAGTCAAGGGCAAGACTCAGTGCCCCCTCGATTGCGGACTTTGCGAGGAACATACCCAGCACACATGCTTGGTGGTAATGGATGTCACCAACGACTGCAATCTCAAGTGTCCCATTTGTTTCGCCAGCGCCAACGAACGATACCATTTCGATCCTACATTGGACCAGATCAGAGACATGTATCAGACCACGCTGGAATATGTCCATCATCCGATATGTATCCAGCTGAGCGGTGGAGAACCCACCATACGAGACGATCTGCCTGAGATCGTCCGGCTGGGCAAGAGCATGGGGATCGATTATATCGAGGTCAACACCAACGGTGTCCGCTTCGCCAATGACCTGGAGTTCCTGAAGAAATGCAAGGAGGCGGGGGTTGACTCGCTATACTTTTCCTTCGACGGGCTGACCGGAGATGTGTATATGAAGACATGCGGCAGGGATCTCCTGGCGCTGAAGCTAAAGACGCTGGAGAACTGCCGGGAAGCGGGAATGGGCGTCACTCTCGTCACTGTGGTATCACCGGACATAAACATTGGCCAGATCGGGGCCATCATTGACTTCGCCAAGAAGAACGTGCCTGTGGTCAAAGGTGTGCATTTCCAGCCATTGTCATTTTTTGGCCGGTACCCCATATTCCCGACCGACGCCAATAGGACGGTTCTCCCGGACCTGCTGAAAGAGATCGAGCATCAGACCAAGGGGGAACTGACGGTGGACAACTTCGTCCCTACCTCTTGTACGAACGTCCATTGCGATGTCAAGTCGATGTCCGTCATTATGGAGGACGGTTCTCTGTTTCCACTGACCCATCGCGCCCTGGGTCCACCAAAGGACACTTGCTGCATCGCCACCAAGACCAGAAAGGAGATAAGCGACCTGTGGAGGTACATCGAAGAAAGTGCCTCTGGGGATTCCAAAGAGGACGCGGGTACCTGGGACGAGTTCATCCAAAGGGCCAAAACCTCCTATCTGACCATCTCCTCCATGCCCTTCCAGGACGTTTGGAACGTGGAGACCGAGAGACTGAGGGGATGCTGCATACACAATGTAACCCCCGACGGGAAACTGATACCGTTCTGCCTGTACAACATCAGCAGCGTCCACGGCAATACTCTGTACCGGCAGAAGATTCTGGAGAAGTATGGGACGAGGGGCAATTCACCCGGAACCTGATCCGTCCCTCGGCATATACCAAGTGGTCTCCAAGCGCATGCGGAACGACACTACCGAGATCCTTTCTTGCCAACGCTCTTGTTGTAATTGCTTACAATGTTGTTCATGTAGCTGGACAACATCTTCTGTTGTTGCCGGTCCTTCACCAGAGGGCCTTCCATTGGGAACTCTAGGTCGCACCGTAGGCACCTGACCAGCTGACAGCCATACGCCCCCTTCTTACATCCTTTGCATGCTATGGCACGCGACTGAAACAAGCTGAACTCCAAGCCACAACGGGGACACTTGATCTTTTTCGTGGTCTTCATGAGATTGGGCGTTACACCCATCTCCCGCATTTCCGGGGTCAGTGGCAAATATATCCCTCTGGCCATTTGGCGTTTTAAATATCCATTGCATCATATAAGGCTCTTCCGATATTCAATTCTTCCTTGCTGGATTGATCTATCGTCGTTCCGATGAGATCGTCCATTTTCCCGAGTGTTACAGAAAGTAATGATTAAGAGGTGGAGAATGGAATAGTAATCTTGATCAACACGCTTGTCGACCCGAAACAAAGAAAGAATGACGGCCTACGATGCCTCAAACCCCCTGGGGGGATGGAATTGATCCTGTCGAGGATGTAGACATGATATCTTTGCCTGTCAATTCATCGGCACCAGATTTCACTCTGATAAACCAAGTGGGGAAGCCGGTTACCATGAGCGATCTGGTCCGCCTCAACAAAGTGCTTTTGATCTTCTATCCTACGGACTGGGGCCAATTGTGTTTCCACGAATTGTCCACATTCCGGGATCGGCAATCCGAATTCGAAAAGACAGGTTATCAGTTAGTCGGCATCAGTTACAACGACACCGTGTCCCATGGCCTATGGAGCGAGTACCTTAAGCTTCGTTTCCCGATCCTGAGCGATCGCGATGGAGCCGTGGCGGCTTCCTATGGTGTTCTGGATGACGACAAGGAAAGCTTCAACTTAGGTCGATCGGATCGTGCACTTTTCATGGTGAACCAGGAGATGGTCATCACATGGTCGTGGGTTGGGAAATACATCTGGTTTGAACCGGACTATGATCAGGTTCTGCGGGTAGCGCAGGAAGGGTAAGCCCTGCTGAGGATCATATGGATCAGTCTTGTGAGGTGTGAATGGCAGCGGACCTCCGGGACGTTTGCTCATCTTTCCCCGGAATGCCTTTCCAACACCACTTCGTACAGCTTCTTCACGGACGGCGGAGAGCCGTCCTCGAACTCGTTGATATGCAGTATCTCGTATCCGCGGGACAAACGCCTTATTGCTTGCATAGAGTAGAAGTGCACAACGAACCCTAAGGGATTCCTCCACATATCCTCGCCCGCTGGCATGAACTTGCCATAGTGCTGGTCATTGAAATTGCGTACCGAATAGACGTTAAGACCGCCGGGTCTGAGGACACGGTAGCATTCGGCCATCAGGGTGGCGACCTCACTCTCCGTGAACTCCATTGTGAAGAACATGTGCGAATACACGGCGTCGAATGAAGCGTCGGAAAATGGCAGTCCCTGACGTGCATCGAGGGCCATCAGCACTACCTTGACACCCGTAATCTCAGCGCACTCCCTCATCTGGGCCACCCCTATCTCGGAATAGTCCAGAGCGCTCACTTCAAATCCATTTTTCAATAGATACCACGTATCCCGCCCTTGTCCGCATCCCAGCTCCAGAACGGTCTTGACTCCCCTTTCCCTGAATAGGTTCACCGCATCTTTGACAAGCTGGCTCGGTTCTTTGCCAAAATGATCCTCCTTGTTCGAATATGTCTTGTCCCATTGCTCCCGTTGCGGTGTGACGTCCCTTCCCTCCATTATCGTAACCTTCTTGTTGAAAAATGAGGGCCACTGAGATATTAAGCCATCTCTCGGCCATCCTATATGGGGTTCTGGTCAGTCACGTCCGCCTGTCAACTCGATCCTTGACAGTCCATCCAACGCCCAGGTCGCCGCTCCCCTTGCATAGGGACTTTGGTCATTTTCCATGTTTCTGAGCAATTCGACTGACGAGCCATGGCCAAGTTGCAATCGTTCGGCGATGCGACCCAATGTCCATGCGGCGATGCTCCGGATCTCTACGTTCTTGGATACGAGCAGGTTATTTAGGGGTTCGATAGACTCCTCCTTCCCTATTCCCAACCCCGCCAATTCACCTAGGGCCCAGGCTACATCTCTTATGACCTCTTCGTCGTCATCTGCCAAAAGCGAAATGAGCTTATCCAGAGGGGCTTCCTGGACGACCTTGTTCTGGCCTAGCTTGCCAATGCTCCACGAGGCAGCCCTTCTGAGTTCCACATCGTGGCTGTCCAGCAAGGCGGAGAGCGGACCGAGGCATGAACCATTCGCCTTTCCTTCCCGCAACAGTACGCTGAACCTCTCCAAGGACCTAATGACGGTATCTCTATCGTTAGAACCAAGATCGGCATTGAGCTGATCTTGTTCACCGGAGGCCATGTTTCACCTCCTCAACGGCACTGGTCTCACTACGTAGAACGCGCAGTCGCGATAGTCGACCTGACCTCTGCATAGATCATAGTCCTTGAGGTGCATGACGTCACATCGAAGCCGCCGAGCTATGCAGCTAGAGCACCGGCCGTCAACGGTGTGCCAAAGACAGGGAGGTTTCGATTCGTTCACACTGGAGGATTCTTCCGACATTTCCATATTGAATATTGTTTCTTGTTCCGGGCGGATTTAGTATGTTATTCACATTTTGCCGCCAGCAGTCTCGTTCTAGTGCTAGATCCTTCCCTGGTCCGACGCCAGTTTGGCTTTCTTGAGCACTTCCACCAGCTTATCCAGCGTGGGAACTCCACCATAAAGATAGAGCTTCCCATTGATGAACAATGCCGGGGTAACGGCTGTGCCGTACTTCTGGATGAGGGGCATTATCTCCGCCATGAACGCATAACGAGTGGACATTTGAGCCTCGGTGGCATGGACCAGGTCAATATCCGCCTCGATGTCCGCGGCCTTGAGCGCCTCCTTCAATCGTTCTGCGTACTGCTGATCGTAGGAAGCCAGTCGTGGGTTGCAGCAAGAGAAGGAAAGTATGGTCAGGCGTAGTTTATCGGCCATATAGGAATCCCCCTACCTTGCGCAGGGCTTCCAAACCATAGACATCGGTTTCGAACAGAGGCACCTCGGCCCGGATCATATCCTTGAACCGGGTATCGATATCCTTCAGATATCGTTCCTGCGTAGCCCTCCTCCTCTTCAAGAACCAGTTGCCTTCCAGGACCTCCAGCGGTATGACCTCATTGATGATCAAGGCGCGCACCACTATCCCGAACTTCGCCAGGTCGTTCGTCGCTCGTTCCGTCTCGTCGATCGGCAGCTTCTCCGGAAGCACCACTAGGTTGAATGATGATATGGTCCCGTCGGAGAGGGCGCGGACCGCCGCATCATACCTTTCCTTCTCCTTCTTGAGGTCATCCATCATGCCCTCGTCGTAGACGAAACCGAGAGCCTCCGAGAGCTCCTTGCGGTTCGCGATCTGGTTGGAAATGTAGCTGGACCAATCAAAGGGCATTGACAGTTCCCTGAGCGTATGGCCGGTGGGGGCGGTGTCGAAAACGACCTTGTCGTGCTCGGTATCGCTCATGAAACTGACGAACTGGTCGAAGGCAGCGATCTCCTCAGTGCAGGGTGTGCTCAACAGCTCCGCGCCGAACATCGTGGAGAAGCCATTCATCATGGAGTTCATTCGGTTTTGGAACACCCCTAATGCCTTCCTTGGATTGATGTTCAGACCGCACAGATTCTCTTCCCGACCGATGGGTGTGAGCTCGGTCTCGCTGATATGCTGCTCATAGATGGCGGACAGGCTGATGGTCGGATCCGTGGCCACGATCAACGTCCTATATCCGTGGTCGGACAACCAAACGGCCGTGGCCGCGGCCATGGTCGTCTTGCCCACTCCGCCCTTGCCTCCGAAGAAGAGGTATTTCTTGGTGGTGAGGAACTCCCTAAGGCTGGATTCCTGCATGACTATCCCACTTCTCATAATGGAGGCGGGGATGATTTAATAGTTCTACTGACCGAAGAATATCATACATACGAAATGGCCTATGTCAGAAGGATAGCTGACATTGGTCTGGGGTCAATAACATGACCTAGCAGTTCTGCCTTTGACCTTCCAGCATGCCACGGAAAAGGATTTAGTTCTACCCCCTGATCTAGAGGTCGCATGCATCCACTGGAGAGCCTCAAGCTGGTCATCGCTCGGCGGAAACTGTCCTCCCGCAGGATACAAGCAGGAACTGATAATCCATTGGAGGAATGGATTCATAACAAGATCAGAGAGGAGTTCAAGGCATCCAAGGACCTGCGGGAGGCGCTGGGAAGGGATAAACTTGATATCATAGGGCGCCAGGAAGTGCGTGAGTACCAACTGCACAAGCTCCGCAAGATGCTCGAGTATGTGGACGCCAATTCAATTTTCTATCACCGGAAACTTCAGGAGGCCGGGATCAGACCTGCCGAGATCAGGACCTGGGAGGACCTGGAGAAGCTACCCACCACAAACCCAGAGGACCTGGCTGCAGAACCGTTCTATTTCCTGTGCGTTTCCCAGAGCAAGGTCATGAGGGCCTTCACCACCTCCGGAACGACCGGGACCAGAAAGCGTTTGTTCTATACCACGAACGATGTTCTCAACATCATCGATTCCATCTCCGCAGCACTCAAGACCGTGGGCATGACCAATGAGGACACCCTCCAGATAATGTTCCCAACAGTGGCGGCCTGGGACCCCGGTCTCATGCTGGACGGGGCGTGTAAAGTGGCAGGGATGAACTCGGTGGTGGCCAGCATGACCGATGTTGATCAGCAAATATCGACCATGAGCAAGAACCACTCCACTTTGATCATTGGCCTGACATCGTTCATCTACCGGATCACCGTCCTGGCCAAAGAGAAGTATGATCTAAGGTCCTTCGGGCTCAAGGCGATAATCTGCTCGGCCGAGCCCCTACCGGAGGGAATGCGCAAGGAGCTCATCGCTGCCTGGGGCTGCAAGGTGATCTCGCAGTACGGCATGACCGAGATGGGACTGGCCAGCGCGATCGAGTGCGAGATGTACGACGGATTCCACGTGAACGATGCCGACTTCCTAGTGGAGGTGGTCGATCCGGCCACGGGTAAGCACATCAAGGAGAGGGAGGAGGGAGAGATGCTATGGACCTCCCTGTCCATGGAAGGTACACCCCTGGTCCGCTACCACACACGGGATCTGAGCTGCGCAATAGAACCGCCCTGCGGCTGCGGATTCAGGACGGTGGGGAAGATAGGAAAATTGAGGGGGCGCATGGATGCCCAGACCAAGATCGGCGATGGGCAGAAGATCTATCCCCAGCTCTTCGATGAGGCCCTCCATCAGATTCCTGGCGTGCTCAGTTTCGTTCTTGTCCTGGACAGGGAGGGATACCGGGACCGCCTGACCTTCCGTGTGGAGTACATCGGGGACAAGGATGAGGGGAGAAGCCGGATCATCGCTATATTGAGCGGTCTGGATGAGATCAAGGAGTCGATGGACAACGACCTCTTGCTCCCCCCTATGGTGGAGATGATCGACGCAGGTCAGCTGGCCTTTACGCCAAAGCAGCAGGTGATCATTGACCAGAGGGGGAACGTGAACAGCTCCCATTAAGACCCAATCGGAATGGAAACAATGTATGGTCAGAGAGGGAAAGGATAACCGTGTGTTTGATGGAATTGCATGCCCGATGATGAATCTCATAAGCCAGATGTTGCATGCTAGAATTCGACTCCCGATTCCCTCAATTCGTTCCGAAAGAAGTATATGCCTCGTTATCGATGAAAAACGGTCGGATCAAAGGGAGATCATGAGAATCGGGATACTGGGTTGCGATGCGATTCGGAATGAGATAGAGATCGTCACAGCCAATGATCCGGATGTCGTATATCGGGAATACCTAGAATTCGGTCTGCATCTACACCCGAAAGACCTGAAGGATACAATATTGAGGAAGCTGGATTCACTCCCGGTGGAGGTGGACGCACTCTTCCTTGGTTATGGCCATTGCCAGGCACTTGAAGGCCTTCCAAAGATGACCAAGGTTCCGTTGGTCATGCTGGAGGTCGAGGACTGCATAGCGGCCTTGATAACCACCGAGAGATATCACCACGAGAAGAACAACGGTGGCATCACCTGGTTCTATCCAGCAGGCTGGGCGGTGAACGGGTTGCCCGGAATGATCCGCCTGTTCAATCTGGATTGCAAGATCGATGAGGGTTATTCCCCGGAGTATTTCTTGAAGATCATGTTTGACGGCTTTTCCCGATGCCTCTTCATCGACACGGGTATCGACTGTGTCGAACAAAGTCGAAAGAACTCGGAGCAATTCGGCCGTGCCCTCAATCTAAGGCACGAAAGCATCAAGGGTTCGCTCGACATGATCCGGGACGCCTGGCTCAAGACCAAGGCCAAGGCGGCGGAGAACGAACGGACAATGGAGTCCTGACCCAAACTAAACGAGGTTTTGGTAAGTCTCGATAGAATGCTCTTTCCGAGCCTTCTTAGCTGTCCGATATCCGATATATTCACTAGTCTTAATTAGGGCGTATGACATAAATTTGGTTGGTGTCATAATGAGGGTTGAACTTTATCACGCCTCGAAATACGGGAACGGTGCGAGGGTCGCAGAAGAGTTCAAGGAACTTATGGCGGCCAAGGGCAACGAGGTCAACGTACATCACATCAAGGAAGTTAACCCGAAGGACCTTCCACCAGCTGACCTGTATGTCTTCGGCTCGCCGACACATTTCGGGAAGGCGACCGGGAGCATGATCCACTTCATCAAGAAGCTGACCCTGCCATCAGGGACGAAGTATGCGGTTTTTGCGACCTGTAGTGCAGCCAGGCCTGACAAGAAGACGGGAAAGATGCCGTCGGAAGAGGAGCTGGAAAAACTGCGCCATACGATACCAATGATCGATGAACAGCTCAAGATAAAGGGCATGACAAAGGTGGCAGAGATGAAAGCCTTTGTTCGACCTGAAACCCTTAAAGGACCATTGGAAGAAGGCTGGCAGGCCAGGGTGGAGGCGTTCGTGTCTCAGATCCTAGAGCCCTCCTAGGCTCTGTCGATCATCATGTTTGCCTTATCGTCTTTTTGACGAATTTACACGACAATAGGTCAGTGACAAACGATTACAATAACCAATACCCCAGGATGGATCAGGTATGGGGGGAAGGATTTGAACCCTTGAACCGCCGGGGACGGAATCATAAGTCCCGCTGGCCATATTCCATGGAAAGGCACACAATTGGTACTGTCGTGACGGCATGACCTTCTCCAACCAATCCAGTTTGATCATGTTGCCCTGGAGAGTCGCCCCGAGCGGGCAATGCAGTCCTGCTCCGTCCGTCGAATCGAACAGGTGATAGGTGTGCGGGTATGTCAGTTTGCTGGACAGCAACTTTGCTTGCCCTTTGGGCATGGCCGTATCGTTGGTGCCATCACACACCAGGGTCGGGCAAGAGATGTGCTCTGCTAACCGTCCATGCTCATCTGGGATAGAGCGATATAATAGTCCACTGGAGTGTTCTTCCCGAAGGAATACATCCCATGTTCGATGGACCAGCGCAAGTTCGTGCTGCTGCTCATCATGTTCTGGAACCAGGCATTGTAATGATCCGGCTTTTCCATCATGTCGCCGATTATCATCATCTTCATATTATGCAAGGTCTCGCTTGGTATCTGTTCCTGGGCCGTGCCACCCACTATGTCGTAGACCCCACCGTCGGCGATAAGTGCAGCCAGGCGGTGTTCGAAGGCCGCCGCCCTCGGTGCAAGATATCCTCCCATGCTCAGACACCACAGCGCTATCCGGCCCTGGTCCACATCCGATCGGTTGGCCAGATGATCGATCACCGGAGTTATGACCGCCTCCCAGTCAGGGCGGAAGATCAATTTCTGTTCCCGAAGAGAGCCCCCTGTCCAGGGCCCTCGAAAGTGAGGACATTGTAACCCCTTTTCATGGCCATCAGGGAAATATGGTAAAGCTCTTCCTGAGTTCTGTCGAAGCCATTCATCAGGATGAGCGTGGCTCGCTTATCATCGCTACCTTTGGAGTTGAAGAAGTATCCCGGAAGCATGGTGTTCTCATAGGAGATCTTCACCCCTTCAATCTGGATGAGCAGGGCTGACCTTCAGACATGGGATCCCGATCGAATCCGTATGATCATTATTTGAAAAGGGGCGCTAAGAAAACGTTATTCTGATAAGGAGGGGGTCTGGAAAGGACGGTGTGCCATACCCGTCTCGTTCAGCGACTACCTTGGCTGGACAACCATCGCCACCATCGTGGACGTGGCTGTCGTTCTAGTCTCGTTGAAAAGTGGCGGGTTCGGTTTGGGCCCAGAAATCTGGGCGGTCCTATAATTCCAATTGCCCTCGTGTTCGCTGTCCTTGTAGCGGCAATGGGAGGGGATGTGACCTTTTAGCTCGCGATCATCTATGAGTTCGTGGGCATCTCAGTCAAACAAAGCTTGAACCTTACCATTGTGACCCGGACAGGGGCTGCGCGGTAGCTATCGTGATTGATTGGTGGCGAGCGTCCTCCACTATTGGGGCATGGGCTAAGGTAAAAAGTTAGTTGAATGCTTTGGCTGTTCGCACCGGCAATACTGTGTTTTCACCCGAGAATACAAACGGACATGTCGGAATGCTCCGATTTGTGCTGCGCGAATCATACTTATAATCATGAGCTCGTTAGAATTATCATACTTCCAGCGGAAGAATAGTGCTTTGTCATCCAAAAGGTAAAGATGGCCCACATGGAGGAAGAGGATGAGTAAAAGGTCAGGATCAGCGTCTTCAAGAATTGCCAGCGGATCACCTCCGTCCGATTATTTGACCAGTGGAGAGATCGTCAAATGGAGTGGTAAGCCAGCAGCTATCGTCATATTAGGAAGGGGGCTCCTGCTCACCGCCTTTGCCTTGATTTTTTTCATGTGGATGCTAGCCTACAGGGGTGACAGCAAGAACCTTCTGGCGATCGCAATCGCAGTGATGGCATGTATCCTTATGATTTTGATCGAGCGACGCCTCGGGCTTCTTGGCGGTCTTGCGGGTGTCGCCATCGCCACCATTGCAGTGATATCCGGTGGTGGGTTGAACTGGTACTGGTACCTCATACCACTGATGTTTGCGCTCGTGGCGTTGCTCATCAACTACATCTACCTGAGCAGAGTGATGTTTGTTATCACTGACCGGCGAATCATAACCCGTTACGGTATCTTTACCCTGCGCTATGCTGACACTGGTGTCAACAAGATCCAGAACGTGACCGTGATCCAGCCTTGGTATGAAAGAATTCTTGGCTATGGCGACATCTACTTCGCAACCGCCGGTGAGAAGGGCGGGATCGATTACGAGTCCCCAGGTATCAAATTGAGAAGCGGGGGTGCTGTGAATTGGGAGAACGTTGGAAGACCCTTCGAGGTGAACAAGATAGCCAGCGAAGTCGTCAACCCAGCAGCCTTGCCGGTCATGGTGGTCAACCAACCGGCACAGCAACCTCCGACCGTTGGCACCTCGGACCGCTTGAAGGAACTGGATGACATTAGGCAGAAGGGTATGATCACCCAGCAGGAGTTCGATGAGAAGAGGAAACAGATCCTCGAGAAGCTCTGAAACAATTTACCCTGAAAAGCCTGGCTTCACATTTGGTGCTCCATTTCTCATCTTCCTGCCGGAGAAGGCGATCGTATCATCACAAAGATTATATTTGTAAGGTTCAAATAAAACATACAAAGATCATCATTGAAATAGACGACTGGAAAGGGAGGATAGCTTGATGTTAGAAACCGGATCAGAGCATGGTTCCGAGGGTTGGAAAAAATTCTACAGAAATCACTGGAAAATATTCTTATTGCTTGTAGTTGGAGCCATTTTAGCTTCTGTGGGTGCGATTCTTGTTCTCTTATGGTTCGTAGGCAATGCTCAATCAACTGGTATGGTACCTACGACTCTAGGTATATGGACGATGGGAAATCTAGTGACCTTCTGGTTAAATCTGATCTTCTGGGAAGTTCTCTTGATCGGGGTCCCGGTAATATTAGCAGTAGTGGCAACTTGGCTCTGGTGGAAGAAGCTACCATATGAAGAAAAGAAAGAATATCGCCTCTTTGGTACCCGCTCGCGCACGACAAACGGAAGCAATGCGATATCACTGCTGGTTTTGATCGCTTTTTGCATCAAGATATTCCTTGATGGCAACTGGAACGTTGCTTTTGCGACTTGGACATTTGATTATTTCGTGTATTCAATGCTTTCTGCACTGATCTGGGTTTTGGCCATCTTCGGAATACCTATGGCCATTGGCATCATCTGGTGGATACGCCATAAGACGAGAACAAAACCCTAGAATCCCTTTCGTGTGCTTGTTCTTCATCGGGATGCGGTTAGGTTCGGGCTCTGAGGGTTAAAGAAGATGTGCTAAAAAATAGAATGGCCTGAGGCCATTCACCTAATGTTGAGCATGGCCTTGACATCTTGCATGGTCAATACTATCTTTGATTCAACTAAATTGAATCTAAGCCACGCCATCATTTCTGGCTCCATGCTCAATTTGACGAGAGCCTCCATGTTGGGTGTTTCGTATATGTTGTATATCAAGTGTGCAGGGAAATCGGTCCAGCTGCCTGCAAGCTTGACCCCGTGCTTGGCCAGCAACGAATCCATCTTCTGGATCATAGCTGCAGTCACTTTCTTATTGCTGTCATCAACCATTGGGCAGCTCTCGGGGCTGTGTTTGCTTATTTGCATCACGTACGTGCTTTTCACCTCCTTCTATTCAATACGGCTCTTTCCTCAGAGTCGTCAGAATATTCCTTGAAGCCCTACGTTATTCAACTTTTCCATCTAAAATGTCTAGATTATCCCGGGATGTGGTTAGATTCGGGCCCTGAAATGAGCTGGCTCCCTTTGGTCTTTCTAGTTTCTACAATTAATGAATTTAATGGAGCAAATTTACTTAGAATTGATTTTACTCCCTCGCTATAAGATTGGATACGGACCAAGGCATCCTGCACTTAACTCACGATATGAACATCGAGTTCGCCCGACATTTCCAAAAATTGCTTCACGCTGCTAATGATAGTGCAGCGAAAAGAATTGAAGGCGGTATCCAAATTTCATGCACTTCTCAGACTGGTCTATA
>JBEKDM010000014.1:0-26156 GCA_050014375.1 Methanomassiliicoccales archaeon
GACTACAGCGGCCCCTACGCCGGTTTCACTGACGCCATCATATTCGCCCGCGAGGTAGTGAATGCCATGATCACTCCAGCCTGGAAGTTGATCGATGCTCCGTGGGAAGAACCGGAGTCAAAAGGAGGTGTCCCAGATGCTTGAATGCGTTCCCAAAGAAACGGTGGAACACACCGTAGGGAAGATTAACCCGGCCAAGACCTGCCAACCCATCGGGGCGATGTACGCTTCGCTGGGCATTCACGGTTGTTTGCCACACAGCCACGGCTCCCAGGGGTGCTGCGCATACCACCGGATGCACCTTTCACGCCACTTCCGCGACCCGGTCCTGGCCACCTCGAGCTCGTTCACCGAAGGAACTTCTGTCTTCGGTGGGGCGGCCAACCTCAAGACCTCGATAAAGAACGTGTTCGAGATATACAACCCGGAGATAATGGCCGTTCATACGACCTGCCTCTCGGAGACCATCGGTGACGATGTCTCCACCATGATCAAGCAGTCCGAGGTACCGGAAGGGAAATACGTAATCCACGCCAACACCCCGAGCTACAAGGGCTCGCACGTGACCGGGTTCAGCGGTATGTGCAAGGCCATGGTCACCTACCTGGCGCAGAACGACGGGGGCGCCAGAAAGGAGAGGGTGAACATAGTTCCGGGTTTCGTCAACCCTGGCGATATGAGGGAAATAAAGCGGATCGTACATGATATGGGCATCGATCTCACCATGTTCCCGGACACCACGGATGTCCTGGACTCTCCTCTCACCAAGAAGTACGAGATGTATCCCAAAGGTGGCACCACGGTAGCTCAGCTAAAGGACTCGGGCAACTCCAAGATGACCTTGTCATTGGGGTCGTTCTCATCGGATGCCGCCGGGATAGCGCTCCAGGAGAAATGCGGCGTCCCGTGCGTCCCACTGGAGATTCCGATCGGTGTCAAGGCCACCGACGATTTCATCATGGCAATGAGGAAAGGCTTCGGAGCGGATGTTCCTGCCACCCTGACCGTAGAGAGAGGCCAAGTGGTGGACACGTTGATCGACACCCATTTCCACTATCAAGGGAAGAGGGTAGCGGTCTTCGGCGACCCGGACATCGTGATCCCACTTACCGAGTTCCTGCTCACCATGGGTATGAAACCGGTCTATGTCATGACCGGCACTCCGGGCTCCCAGTTTGAGACCAAGGTCAATAGGATGCTGGACGAAGCAGGGATCACCGAACGCAAGGTCAAGGCAGAGGCCGACCTCTTCGACCTCCACCAGTGGATCAAGGAATCGCCGGTAGACCTGCTCGTGGGAACATCTTACGGCAAATACATCTCCAGGGCGGAGGACATCCCCCTGGTCCGTGTAGGTTTCCCCATACTGGACCGTGCTGTGCACCCGTTAATGCCGGTAGTCGGTTACCGTGGCTGCATGCGCCTGATCGAGATGATAAGCAACACCCTTCTGGAAAGGAGGGACCGGGACAGCCTGGACGAGGACTTCGAGCTGGTATTGTGATCAATACGAGATGCTGGTGACATAGATGAATTCAAATTGCGAGGTTTCGGCCCAGACGACATGCATCGAGGAACGTCGGGGGTCCATCGTCACCAAGGGAAAGAGCAAGAGCCATGTGAGCTGCGGCAACGACAGCCTGGCCGGGTCGGTGAGCCAACGGGCTTGTGTGTATTGCGGCGCACGGGTGGTCCTTAACCCGGTCACCGACGCGGTGCATTTGGTACACGGCCCGATCGGTTGCGCTACATATACAATGGACATACGCAGGAGCCTATCCAGCGGTTCGGAGATGTATCGCAACAGCTTCTCCACCGACCTCCGGGAGAAGGACGTGATCTTTGGCGGTGAGAAAAAACTGGCAGATTGCATACACGAGATCGTTTCAAAATACAGGCCGCCAGCCATATTCGTCTACTCGACCTGTGTGGTCGGAGTGATCGGTGACGATATAATCGCGGTATGCAAAGAGGCGTCCCATACGTATGGAATAGACGTAATACCAGTGGAGTCAACCGGTTTTGTCTCCGGCAACAAGATCGTCGGATACCGTGCAGCCGCCGAGGCTCTGTTGAGGCTGATCCGCCCCAGGGAAGGGACGGAGATCAAGAAGAACAATACGCTGAATTTTCTGGGCGAGTACAACCTCGGCGGGGAGAAATGGATAGTGGAGAAGTATCTCCGTGAGATAGGCATCGAGATCAATGTCGCCTTCACCGGCGATTCAACTGTCGAGGCGCTGAAAAAGGCACCCGAGGCATGCCTGAACATCGTACAATGCACCGGCTCGATGCACTGGCTAGCGTCTCAGATGGAAAAGGAGTTCAGCATACCCTGCCTGGACGTGAACTTCTTCGGAAGCGAGAACATCGCTACCAGTTTGCGCAACATCGCTCGTTTTTACGGCGACGAAGAGGTCTGCCGGCGGGTCGAAGTGCTGATCGAACGTGAGACCAGCGCGTTCAAGCCTGAGTTGGAGCGGTACCGCAACAAGCTCCTGGGTAAGAGGGCGGCGATCTACGTCGGAGGGGCCTTCAAGGCGATGGCCATCATCCGTCAATTGAAGGAGCTGGGGGTCGAGGTGGTGGTCGTGGGCACGCAGACCGGACGTCCCGAGGAATACGAGGTGCTCAGCGGCATGCTAGATGAGGGCACGGTCATCATCGACGACGCCAACCCAGCCGAGCTGGAACGGTTCCTTCTGGAGAAGCGCATCGACGTGATGGCCGGAGGAGTGAAGGAACGTACGCTCGCGTTCAAGTTAGGCATAGGATTCATCGACCACAACCATGACCGAAAGGACGCTCTGGCCGGTTACGAGGGGGCGCTAAGGTTCGCACGCGAAGTATACATAACCACCTGCTCTCCGGTCTGGAGGCATCTAAGGCAGGCTCTTCCTGCGGGGGAACCTCGATGATAGCCAGCGGGATGCCCCGGGTGAAGCAGGTCAATGAGAACCAGTGCAACATGTGCATGCCTTTGGGGGGTGTGATATCTTTCAAAGGGATCGAGGGTGCCATGGTGCTGGTTCACGGTTCCCAAGGATGCAGCACCTATATGCGCCTGGCCAATGTGCAACATTTCAACGAGCCAGTGGATATAGCGTCATCCTCCTTGAACGAGAAACAGACCATCTTTGGCGGCGAGGCGAACCTGCACAAAGCGATGGATAACGTCCAACGCGTCTATCAACCCAAGGTCCTGGGAATAGTGACCACCTGCCTATCGGAAACGATCGGGGATGATGTCAAGAGAATGGTCCAGAAGTACCTGGCGATCCGCCCAGAATGCAAGGTCGACATCATCCCGGTGTCGACCCCTTCCTACGCTGGCAGTCAATCTGAAGGGTTCTGGGCAGCCACCAAGGCGGTGGTTCAGCGCTACGCTGCGCCGGTCGAGAAACATTCTGGTATCAACGTCATCGTGCCTCACATCAGCCCGGCGGATATTCGCGAGATCAAGCGGATCCTGGAACTGATGGGGGTCGAGCACACCCTGATTCCGGACTACTCAATGACCCTGGACAGGCCATATGGCGGTTCATATCAGAAGATACCTCCCGGCGGTACCACCACCAAATCTATAGAACGCATGGGCGGAGCATCGGCCACCATCCAGTTCGGAAGTACCTGTCCCAATGCCTTGTCGCCGGGGGCTTTTCTTACCGAGGAATTCGGGGTACCGTTGGTCAACCTGCCGCTCCCCATCGGACTGGAGAACACAGATCTTTTCCTCAGGACGTTGAAAGAGCGGACTGGGAGACCTGTCCCCCAGAGCATCGCACTGGAACGGGGGTGGCTGATGGACGCCATGGCCGATTCGCACAACTACAATGCGGAAGGGCGCCCCGTCATCTATGGCGAACCGGAACTGGTGTATGCATTCACCGCCCTGTGCGCGGAGAATGGCGCCTCACCAGCGGTGATCGCATCGGGCACCCAGATCGCCAGGTTGAAGGATCTTGTGGCACCGCTTCTTCTAGGCGCCGACGAACAACCGGTGCTGATCGGAGAGGCCGACTTCGCTACCATCGAGGAATCCTGCGTCCGTTCCGCAGTGAACATCGCCATCGGCCATTCTGGTGGGAAGGTCCTGACCGAGAAGCAGGGTATCCCTGTAGTTCGTGTTGGATATCCGATCAACGACAGGATCGGGGGACAGAGGATCCTTTCCGCCGGGTATGCCGGAACCCTGTCCTTCCTGGACCGTTTCACAAACACTCTGCTCGAATCAAAATATGGGACATATCGCCAGAAAAAGAAAGAAGAACTACTCGAAAAAGGAGGTAAATGAAATGCAAAAACCAAAGCACCACATATTCGTGTGCACCAGCTCTCGTGCGAACGGTCAACAGAAAGGGTTCTGCCACTCCAAGGCCGGAGTTGATGTGCTGGCCAAGTTTAGTGAAGAGATCACTGAACGCGAGATAAGCAGCCAGGTATTCGTTAGCAACACTGGCTGCTATGGCATCTGCGAAAAAGGCCCCGTAGTTGTGGTGTACCCGGACAATGTATGGTACGGTTCGGTCACTCCCGAAGATGTCGGAGAGATCCTCGATAAGCACATCGAGGGCGGGAAGATGGTAGAACGCCTGATGCTGAAGTAAGGGGATGGACGAATGTGCGAGAACATAGCCCACGAGGTCGCCGCCATCGTCGAGGACGGGGTCACGGTACCGCTCAATACGCCTGGAACGGTCGTTGTCTTCAGAAGGGAAAAAGGGTCCTGGGTAAAGGATCGGGAAATGGCCTTCATGATCGACCCGAACAGGGGATTGGGGGAGATGAGGAGCAGAGTGGTCGAACTGCTGAAATTCATGGAGCAATGCAAGATATTCGTCGCCCGGTCAGCGAGCGGGGCGCTGTTCTATGAGCTGGAGAAGGCGCACTTCAACGTGTGGGAGATCCCCGGCGCGCCAGACGCGTTCCTCGAGCAGGTATGGTCCGAGGACGAGAAGGACCGAAACGGGGCATCATTCCCCACAATGTCGGCGATACCAGTCCCCCTGGAGAGTACCCCAGGAAATTTCTTCATCTCCATCAAGGAGACCCAGGGAAAGAGGCCCGAGTTCAGCAGCAAACAGATCCTTCAATCCTTCATACGCAGGGGCAAGTTCGCTACTTTGGAGATCGTTTGCGATCATGTACCGCCGTGGATCGAGATCGAATCCCGCACAGTGGGGTTCAAGATGGAGACCGAGAGACCGAGGCCAAGTGAGGTTCACCTCAAACTGACCAAGATCGGAGCATAAGATTCGCGGTATCTGACTAAATTTGAATAACGGAGGAACTGACATGGCTTTGAACAATAGGATGTTGACCGGTATCGCAGTGGTACTGGTCATTGCGGCGATAGTCGTCGCCGGCATATCGATGAATGCCCATTCGCCCACGGGGAAGACCGAGGTGACGGTGTTCGCCGCAGCGTCGCTGAACTCGGTCTTTACGGAGATGGGTAAGAACTATGAGGCGAATCACACAAATGTCAAGATCAGCTTCAACTTCGACGGATCGGCCAATCTTAAGACCCAGCTCCTCAACGGAGCTACCGCAGATATCTTCGCTTCGGCGGATTACAAGAACTTGAATGCTGTGGCGGCTGCATATCTTATCGACAACTCGACCATCCAGACGTTCACAAAGAACCGTTTGGTGGTCATATTGCCGTCTGGCAATCCCACCGGAATAACCTCTCTGTCCGATCTAACAAAGGCAGGTGTCAAGATCGTCATCGGGGATATGACCGTCCCAATAGGAAACTACACCAGGACCTTCCTGAAATCGATAACGAACAGCAGTTCGGCATTCACTGATTTTCAGACCAAGGTGATGAGCAATGTGGTTTCCCAGGAATCAGCCGTGAGCAGTATCGTCACCAAAGTATCGTTGGGAGAAGCTGATGTAGGGATTGTCTACACCACCGACGCAGCCGGCGCTGGATCGAAGGTCACCCAGATTACCATCCCGGACGAGTTCAACGTGATCGCGGTCTATCCGATCTGTGAACTCGGCTCCACAACCCATCCAGCCGATGCAGCTGGATTCATCGAGTATGTCATGTCCAAAGACGGCCAGGCGGTCATGGCCAAGTACGGCTTTACGGTGGTATGAGGGATCGAAGCGAACAGTGCTTAGAACGTGTTCGATACGGAATGGAACAAGCGATGGCCAAGAAATGGAGCAACAAACTGGGAAGCTATACCGGGCGTCTGCTGTTGGGGCTCGTCATAGTCTTAGCCTTGGCCTTCATATCCATCCCCATCGCCTCCCTTTTTTTCAAGATCTCCCCGGCACAGTTCTTCAGCTCCCTGAATGACCCGACGGTGATCGATGCGCTGTGGCTCAGCCTGATGACAGCGACCGCTAGCACGCTGATCGTGTTGGCCTTCGGCACTCCTCTGGCCTACGTCAACGCCCGGTTCGAATATCGCGGTCGGATGCTGGTGGACACGATCACGGACATACCTGCGGTCCTGCCCCCGGCCGTTGCGGGTCTCGCCCTGTTGATGGCGTTCGGTAGACGCGGGGTCGTCGGACAATACTTCAACGTGCTGGGGATCGACATTGCGTTCACGACTCTGGCGGTCGTGCTCGCGCAGGTGTTCGTTTCATCCCCATTCTACATCCGTCAGGCCAGGATAAGCTTTCAATCGGTCGATTCGGAGTTCGAGGACACGGCCCGGACGATGGGTTCTTCCCGTTTGAACACGTTCCTTCGGATTTCCCTACCGCTCGCATCCAGCGGTCTGATCTCCGGTGCCATAATGGCATGGGCCCGTGCGCTCGGCGAGTTCGGTGCCACCATCATGTTCGCCGGTAACATGCCGGGGAGGACCCAGACGATGCCTTTGGCCATCTACTCATCGTTCGAAGGGAACATAGGGCCGGCGCTTTCCATATCCATCATTCTGGTGGCAATATCCTTCGGTGTAATCCTATCGGTAAAATTGTTGGGAAGGAGGACGGCCTATGCCAGTTGAGATCAAGCTAACCAAACAGCTACGGGACTATGTTCTGGATATAGACATGGTGGTCAAAGACGAGGACATCCACGTATTGTTCGGTCGGAACGGTTCCGGGAAGACGACAATACTGAAAATGATCGCCGGGCTCATGGAACCAGACAGCGGCAGGGTCTCGATCAACGGAAAGGTGCTGTTCGACTCTGAGGCGGGTATCAACCTCCCGGTCGACCAGCGCGGCACCGGTTTCATGTTCCAGAACTACGCCCTGTTCCCGCATATGACCGTATTGGGGAATCTCGCCTTCGGCCTCAAGGTCAAGAAGCTCAAAGAAAAGGAGATCATAGAGACCGTGCGCCCCTACCTGGAGGAGTACTCCTTATGGGAGTTAAAGAACGTGAGGGTGGAGAGCCTATCCGGGGGCCAGAGGCAGCAGGTGGCGTTGCTCCGGACCCTGGTCCTGAGGCCGAACATTTTCTTGCTGGACGAGCCGCTGAACGCCCTCGACACAGGTGCCCAGACGACGATAAGAAGGGAGATCAGGACACTGATCCGTAGGACCGGGACCCCATGCATCATCGTCACCCACGATATCGGGGACGCGATGGAGCTGGGGGACAGCGCTTGCTTGTTGGACAGGGGCAGGACTGTGAAACGCGGGAAGCCCAGCGAAGTCATCGGCAGCGAAGGGGTGACCTATCCGGGACCAGCAATCTCGTGGCAAGCGTCGATGGAACGGCCCGCGAAACGCAGGTTGCTGTTCCCCTGGACAGGTCAAGAACAGAGGAGAAAAGACCTGGAGGTCAAAAAATGAAAATGAGTGCAAGGAACCAGATGAAGGGAAAGATAGAGTCGGTGGATAATGGAGTGGTCACCTCCTCGATCAAGGTGAAGATCACGGCCCCATCGATCGTGACCGCCGTGATAACCAAGGAATCTGTGAACGAACTGAACCTGAAACCAGGGGACGAGGTCACTGTGATCATCAAGTCGACCGACGTGATGCTAGGGAAGGAGTGATTCTAAAGAACATTTTATCCCGCCTAATTAGCTAATCCAGTCTGTATTACAGATTCGACTGGATCAATTAGTTCGGAAGATGTTCATCGCCCTGCTGTCGACTCGACAGTTCGCTTCTAGTAGGGTCAAATGTTCTTTGCGATCGGTACATCAACTCCCATTCTAAGAAAACGAAATGCATTCTCCTAATTCCAGTATATACAATACATACAGTGGAATAAATATCCGCCTCGATTACTCTCTCTTAGGGGAAGAGGGGCGAGTAAGATGAATAAGAAGCTCCAACTATCGGCCGTTGCTCTGGCGATGGCCTTCTTCATTGTCGTATCAATCATCCTAGGCGCCGGTCTCCTTGACAAGGAAAATGCGACCGGAGGAATGGGCACCAGATGGAAGATGGACTTGAACACAAACCAAGGTCAGAATGTATATCATTACAACAGCACGATAAGTACAGTCCTGGTCAACGACGTGAATGCGATGGAGATAAAGTGCATTGATGCGAACGGCAATGTCATCTGGATGCATCCGTATTCTTCCTCGTCCATCTTCAAGTTTCTAGGCAATGCCTTTTACATTATCGATAAGCACAACGGGACCAGTATGATGGACTGTCGGGAGGTTGACGGGACCTTGATTTGGAGCCTGACCGAACCGGGAATCGATGGTTGCGAGGTCGGAAGGAACGGAAATTATTATGTTCACGTCAGCAACGATTCAAGGACCGATGCGATACTGTGCGTCGACCATGATGGATCAGTAAGATGGAAGTACTCCGATAATGCCACGCTACGATTGTGGGCCGACTGTAACGACGGGACAACAATACTCCGCCGTGATAACAGTTCTGTTTACATGACATTCAACGGCTTTACGGTGTCGCCTATGACACTGCCACAGAAACTGATCTCAATCGCGTCGACGGGAACGGTCCTGGGCAAGAGGAATATGACCCTTTCGAATTATTCAAGTTTCTATTATAGGGACCAGATGAGCAATGGTTCGATCTCGGTTTTATTTGAAAAATACACATCTGAGGACAATATGTTTGGTATCTCAGCGACAGGGGAAATGGGATACACCGAGGACCTGCAGAGGAATTGGACAATAGAGGAAAACCATACCCAGCCATTATCAAGCGAGTGGACCTGGACCATCAGAGTGGGGTCCAGCAACTACACCTTCTTTCAAAGTTATTACAATAATAGTGTGGTAAATTCTACTCTGACCGCACGAGATGCCGATGGGGAATTTAGGTTCGAGATCAATATTAAAGGGATTTCCCCGGCACTGTTCTATGTCAATGGGGACACCGTCTTCCTGACAGGCGACCCCAAGGTCGTATGGGCGATTGCTCCGGACGGACGAGAGTACCGCTCCGACGACACGGATGTTGTGTGGCCAATGGGGGTTTATGGCGATGGCCTGCTAGTTCAGGAGAACAATTCGATTGCGCTCATCAGCAGCCACGGGACCACCGAATGGAGATATTCCTTAGGCGCGAATCTCATAAATACTGATTTTATCTTGGGAAATGACACAATAATTCTCGTTACTGATAATGCAATCACAGCGATATACAAGCCCCAGATGTCCACCACGATGACGTACGTGTTCATTTTAATGGGGGTGGACCTGCTGGTCGGCCTACTGGGCTCGATGTGGCTGGTGGACCATTGGTTGCACAGAAAGGACGGACATTAGGTCTGTCAAAACTATCTTTACATCGAAGTGCCTATCACCATCTGGCCAATGTCCAAAATATCGGTTCCGGGACGACCCGATAAGTTATAAATATCATCATGACTTTGGCACATTCCGCATTCTACCAATGAATGATGAGGATGTATAACATCCGAATGAGGTGAAATAATGGCAAAACCAGCATTCGTAAGATTCGAGATGACTAAGGAACTGCAGGACAAGGCCTACGAGGTCGTCGAGCTTGCTCGCGACACCGGCAAGATCAAGAAGGGGACCAACGAGGTCACCAAGCTTGTCGAGCGAGGAGAGGCGGTCCTGATCGTTATGGCTGAGGACGTCCAGCCCCCAGAGATTCTGGCTCACATGCCCCTCCTGTGCGAGGAGCGCAACGTCCCGTACGTCTACGTAGCATCCAAGGCGGAGCTCGGCAACGCGTGCGGACTGGAAAAGCCCACCGCGTCCATCGCAGTATTGGACGCTGGAAAGGGAAAGCCAGTACTGGACAACCTCGTCGAGAACGCCAAGAAGCTCAGGGCAGCAAAGTAAAGGTAAGGTGCTAAACCATGGTAGATGAAGAGAGCATCGCCTCGGAAGTGGTCGAGATCATCGGCCGCACCGGGATGACGGGTGAGGCTACCCAGGTCAAGGTCCGTGTACTAGACGGTCGCGACAAGGGAAGGATCATCACCAGGAATATCATGGGGCCAGTGCGCATGGGCGACATCCTTATGCTGAGGGAGACCTCGAGAGAGGCTCGCAAGCTATCAATACGGTGAACTGGACGGTGACATAAATGGTAGAGCAAAAGATATGCTCCTTCTGTGGAGCGTCGATCGAGCCAGGCACCGGTAAGATGTACGTCAAGAAGGACGGAACCACGTTCCTGTTCTGCGGCAACAAGTGCTCCAAGAACATGATCGAGATGGGCCGTATCCCCAGGAAGACTACCTGGACGGCTGCTTACACAGCACGTAAGAACATCGCCACTGACGCCAGGAACTTGAAGGCTGCGGAATCCGTTCCGAAGCCAGAGCTGGCACCGGTGGAGCCCAAGGCCCTCCCGGCACCCGCCGAGACCGAAGTGGTCCCGGCTGCCGAGAAAAAGCCCAAAAAGGAAAAGAAACCCAAGGAAGCCAAGGCCCCGGCCAAGGCTCCCAAGGCGTGATCCTGGGGCGAACAGATGATCGAGCGCACGTTCGTAATGCTCAAGCCTGACGCCATCCAGCGCGGGCTCATGAGCGAGATATTGGGCAGGCTCGAGGCCAAGGGCTACAAGCCGGTCGCCATGAAGTTCATGCGGCTCCCGAAAGAGCTGGCTGAACGCCATTACGGTGAACACAAGGGAAAGGGCTTCTTCAACGGCCTGATCGAGTACATGACCTCCGGTCCGGTTCTCGTCATGGTCTGGGAAGGGGACAATATCATCGCCACCATGAGGACGATGATGGGCAAGACCAACCCGATGGACGCCGCACCCGGAACGATCAGGGGCGACCTGGCACAGCAGACGGGCAGGAACCTCATCCACGGCTCCGATTCCGCGGAATCGGCGAAGCGGGAGATCAACCTGTTCTTCAACGACTACGAGATCCAGGACTACAAGTACAATGTCAGCTCCTGGTTGTTCGAGTGAACCGACTGGCAAACTCCTTTCTAAATTCCTTCCAGACCTTATTTTTCAACGGTTTTAAGGCATCCATCCCGATCGTTCGCGGATGCTAAGAAAGATAGAAATACGATTGCCATAATCCGATTGGGCATGAGCATCAGGCAGCCAATCGTCAGTGTACTTGGTCATGTCGACCACGGCAAGACCAGCCTGCTTGATTACATACGCGGTACGACCGTCATGTCGCGCGAAGCCGGTTTCATCACCCAGCACATTGGTGCCACAGAAGTACCGCTCGAACACATCGAGAAGGTGTGCGCCCAGCTCATGGGGAAGAGGAAGTTCAACGTGCCCGGCCTTCTTTTCATAGACACGCCTGGCCATCAGTCGTTCACCTCATTGCGTGCCCGTGGAGGATCATTGGCGGACATCGCCATCCTGGTCATAGACATCAATGAGGGACCGAAGCCGCAGACCATAGAATCGATTAACATTCTCAGGCGTTACAAGACGCCGTTCATCATCGCGCTCAACAAGATCGACCTGGTCGACGGCTGGATATCCCACCCGAAGACCCCGTTCATCCTCTCAGAGAAGGACCAGCCGGACAATGCCAAAGAGAATGTCAACAACCGGCTGTACGATGTATCTGGTAGGTTGGCCATGGAAGGCCTCTCCGCCGACCGCTACGACCGGATAGAGGACTTCACCAAGAACATCGCGCTCATCCCGGTTTCAGCCAAGACCGGTGAGGGCATTCCAGACCTACTGCTGGTGCTGGTAGGCCTGGCGCAGCGTTTCCTCGAAACGGAGCTGAAGACCGAGGAGGGTCCGGCCAAGGGCACCATCCTCGAGGTAAAGGAAGAGAAGGGGCTCGGCCCGACGGTCGATGTGATCCTGTACTCCGGAACACTCCACCGAGGCGACACCGTTGCTCTTGGCACCAGGAATAAACCGGTCATCACCAAGGTCAAGGCGATCCTGAAACCAAAACCGCTGGACGAGATAAGGGACCCGCGGGACAAGTTCGGATCGGTGATGGAGGTCACTGCAGCCGCCGGTGTCAAGGTCATGTGCCAGACGCTGGAAGGGGTCATCGCAGGTGCGCCGCTCCGGGTCATTAAGGGCAACGAGAAGGCTGTTCTAGAGGAGATAACCAAGGAGACCAAGGTGAACATCGACACCGCCGAGGCGGGCGTCATGATCAAGGCCGACGCGATCGGTTCGCTTGAAGCTCTTGCATTCGAAGCGGCCAAGGCCAATATCCCTATCCGCAAGTACGAGGTTGGCGACGTCTCCAGGCGGGACCTGATCGAGGTGTCCGCCTACAACGACCCGCTTCACCGGGCGGTACTGGGATTCAGCATCGACATGCTCATAGATGCGAAGGAAGCACTGCCCAACTATCCAGGCAAGATATTCCTGAACGACATCGTCTACGGGCTGATCGAGGACTACCAGAGATGGGTGGCGGAGGAAAAACGCAAGGCTGAGCTTGAGAAGCGTTCGCTGACCGCCTTCCCGGGAAAGATCAGGCTACTCCCGAACTGTGTGTTCCGGGTCAGCAAGCCAGCGATCGTCGGCGTCCGTGTCCTGGCCGGTCGCATCCGGAACGGTCAGAGACTCATCGATAAGGATGGCAACGAGATCGGCAAGATCAAGAGCCTGCGCGACAACGAGGACATTCTGAAGGAGGGAATCGCCGGCCAGGAGATCGCCATCTCCATAGACGGTCCCACGGTCGGTCGCCAGATCGATGTCAACACGATCTTGTACGTCGATATCCTGGAATCGGAAGTGAAAGGTCTGGCCGACTATGACCTCAACATGGATGAGAAGATGGTGCTGGACGAGACCATCGAGATCAAGAGGAAAGCGGACCGTTTCTGGGGAATGTGATTGTCCTCAGTTACCATGACCCATCCGCTGTGGTCACATTGATATGAGCTGTTTCACCACGAGACCGATTACAATGGCCGCAAAGAAACTGAGCATGGACCCAATAAGGTAGTACTCCGCTTCTTTCGATCCTTCCCTCATCCTAAAAATTGATTTTGTTGCCACGATGAAGCCCAATGCAGTATACTGGTTGACCAATATCAGTGAGAATATGATCATTCTCTCAGCATATCCGATATACCTTCCAGCAGAGTCTAGTCCTCTTTTGTCCTTTTCGACCTGTCTTCTCCATTTTTCAGTTATCCTGCCAATAGCAATTCCCGTCGGCCAGAGGAGGATGAAAGCGGCCAGGAAGATCGTGCTTAATTCATAATTGTTCCATATCTCATTGAAAAGTGGATTTAAGATGCCTATATCTGGATTCGTTCCGGTAATGAATAGCCATGAAAGGATCACAACAGCCAGGTGTAGTGTCTGATCTACCGTGAAGACCTTTAGATCGTCATCAAAATAACACTTGCCGGCATCAATCATATAATGAGTGATCCCAATTATCAAGAAGACATACCACAGGTCCCATCTCCAAATGAGTATCAGAGGTACGATTCCTGCTAAAATAGAATGCGCCAGGAGACGATTAGATTTCCACCCTTTATTCCTCTTGTCTTCAATCCACGAATCTGGTTGCAGTAAGAAATCTACAACGACATGAGCGATGATCAGATGGATCAGAATTATGATCGATGACGTTTCAATCATGTCGTGCCATCCAATTTTGAATCAATATATGCATACTGACTGATCTTTTTATTGAATCGAAATATCGCTTTTTCCAGACTTGAAAATCCAGTTCTCGACAATCGTTGAGAAACCCCACTTTGCGATATCTTCAGGATTTCGGAAATTTCCTCCTGCTTCTTTCTTGTCAGCGATAAGTAAACGACCATAGCTTGTTCTCTGGTCCACCGACTGATAATGGCATCAAGCAAACCGCATTCTATTTCGGTTTCCTCATTGAATTCGGTCCAAGGTGTGACCACTGATAGATTCTGTTTTGTCCTTTTCATATTGTCAAGCCTGTAGCCAGAGAATCTAAACGCTTGTCCATCGCTGCTCCCAATATTATCGCTTAAGTAACTAGTTTCACCTATTCCGATAGAGATCCTTGTATCGCACCGACTTTCGAGATAATGAACATCCACCTGGGGATTGATCGAGTCATCTATTGTCGATCGAGGCTGGAGTTCGTAAGTTGGATCGTGTTTCTGGTTGTAGAACTGTCCTAGATATGGCTGAGAGAGCAAGTGCGATCTGATAAGCACCGAGACCTCCAATGCCAACTCTGGCTTGCGCAGAATACCTTGGAAACTATCTCCTCTGAAAATTTGATATTGAAAATCATACCTTTTTGAAACGCTTTCCAAGGCATCAACCAGAAAGCCGATGTACTGATTGGGGATGCCTGAGAATTTCCTGTACTTGATCAAATCCCCAGTAAGCACTGCAATACAATCTTTGTTCCCCATCGAATATTACCTCAAATGCTCTCTTGAAATAGTTCGCTTCAATTTATTAATATCATTCATAAGACTTATATCTTTGCCTTATTAGATTCCAATATAATATGATGAATTATCATGTTCTGACATTATTTCCTATGAACATTATTTTGTGATCTAATGCTTCTACTCTTTAGCGTTCGCGGAAAACCCGACCCAAAAAATTGGGAATAAAAGAAGTTTGGCTCTGATGTCTCACTTCAGCCTGTTGCCACAATATGGGCAGGCCACGAACTCTGGGCTCAATGACTTACCGCACACCGGGCAGTTGCCTTCCGCTGTCGCCGGCCTTATTTCTGGTGGGGTCGGAATCTGTGCCGATGGTTGCTGGATCCCTTTCTTTTTCCTCATGAAAAGGAAAAGTAATGCCAGTACGATGACCACTAGCACCACGATCGCGACGATCGCGATCAAGGCCAATGCCACCGGGTTTCCCGAAGGGAACTGGATCGACATATCATATCCGGTCAGTACATAGCCGATGCGAAGCTCCTGGGTCGGTATTGATCCCCCGGCCGGCAGGTTGGTGTTATCCGCCACCAGGAAGAAGTGCGTGTTCTGTGCCAGCGGAAGGTTGGAAACGGAGACCGATTGTCCTGACTGGCCGATCTTCGATCCTTCCGAGATGTACGTGAAATTCTCGTTGTTCTTGTAGTGATTGAAGTTGCTCTCGTCCATCAACATGATGTCGTAGTACACCGGTCCGTTGTCACCTATGGTAAAGACCGTGTAGGATAGGTCGGGCGTAACGGACTGGCTCTGGTCTGTTATGAACTCTCCGATGACCGCGTAACTGTTCAGGCTGATGGTCGAGCTCCCCGACCTGACCTCTCTGCGCATTGTGTCGGCGGCTAGCACCGGCATCGACGCGCTCAGGATCATGCATACTACCGCGATGACGGATGCCAAAAATATAATAGATCTTCTCATTCGATCCCTCTCCCTTTCTGCATGACAACCCCGACCTAATAATCCTATCCAACCCCATGGAGACCGTGGTCAGTGCTCATGTTGGTGAGAGGTGTCTGGCCAATGGGCGTGGTTGTGGGCCGTCTCTTCATGGGTATGGACGTGGGAATGGGTCCCCGGGATTTTATCTCCCGGATGATGTTGGTGGTGCGGGTCGTCATGGTCGTGTGGATGTGCATGGGTGACAGCCAAGTGGCGATGCTCATGGACATGCTTCTCCTTGGTGATCAGCCAGACCGCGATCGCCATCATTATTGCCGAAGGCAGCATGAGCCACCCAATTGGTTCTCCCAGCAAAGGAATGGAGACGGCTGCCCCGATGAACGGGCCTATCGCGAACAACGCCGTCGTCCTGGCCGAACCCATCTTGCTGAGCGCCACAATGAAGAAGACCAAGGAGGCACCGTAACTGAATGCCCCGAGGATCAGCGCGTATAGCATTCCAGTACCGAACACCATCTGCGAACCGATAAGCAAGGTGATCCCGATCGACGCGCTCCCGGCCACAGCACCCTTGGCCATGGATATCTGCACCGGATCCTTGCCAGATATCCTCTGGGTCAGGTTATTGTCCAAGCCCCAGAAGAGCATCGCACCGACCAGGAACAATGTGCCCTCGATCCTGAAGCCGCCGTTCGAAGGGTCGTAGGTCAGGAATACGCTGGCCAATGCCATTGTGAGGAGCGCCGCCCACAGGCGTTTTCCTTCCTTCTGGTGGAAGATCGTCACTGCCAGCAGGGCGGTGAACACTCCCTCGAGGTTGAGTAGGAGCGAGGCCGTGAAACCGGAGATCAACGTAAGGCCGGTGACCATGAGGATCGGGGCCACGATGCCGCCGGAAACGATCGAGCCCAATAACCATTTCGCATCCTTCCTGGTGACTGGATCGTAATTGCGTTTCTTTCCGATCATTCTTCGGAATGCCATGAAAATACCCAGGCCCAGGAACGCCCCCAGATACAGGAGCCCCGCCAACTCCGTAGCCGGCATGCCCTCTACCAGCGACTTAGCCAAGGGCGCGCTGACACCGAACAAGGCGGCGGAAACGATGACGATCGCTATGGGACGAAGGCTCCCCCTCATTGTCCGTCCTCACCGTCATCCGGTCGTTAATCCTTTTCGTGCTCCGTAATACGGAGACATCATATCTGGCTTCGTTGTGAGAATTTTCGATATTGTATTCATATAGTTTGATAAACGCACATAGGTATTTCCAAAATGGGGAAAATAAATGAGTGGAACTATCGGCTATGGGGAAGATGCTCTGACGTTATGGGCTTTGAACAATAGGAGAGAAGAGTTTCTCAAGATTCTTGGCGACACTTCAAACCCATCCGATTGTATTCTATTCTACCGACCCAGTTTTGGGAGAGGAGGAAGAAGTAAGGCATGTCTGGGCGAGTTCGATTCGATTCTCATCTCTCCATTGAACATGTACTTAATTGAGACGAAATGGGACTATTCACCCGAAATAAGAACAGGAGAACTTGTTGCCTGCCAGGATATCAGGCATGCCTCAATAACATGGCTTGCTAGAAATTGGGAGGATAATATGTCCTTTTCGTCTTTCTTCAAAAACAATCGGTTAAGATTCTCCAAAGAATTTCCAGGAAAGGAATTAGCTCCTGAGGGTAGCGGGGTCTACCAACGCATGGAATTCATTTTGGAGACTGCGCGTCAAAAATCGAAAGGAAATAAAATTCAAGTTAAAAATGTAATATTACTGATGCTTGAGAAGGGTTCTACAGGCACCTTCCGCAAGATACCCAGTGGATTTGAATTAGTCACAATCCACTATGATCCGATAGGTGAGTCGAACTTCTTCGTTATGGACTAATCTAATTCAACTAAAAAATACAACATATTTGAGACATATCTATAACATTAAATCCATCGCTGGCTTTCCCTTATTAATATCTCGAATTCTATTTGCTATGAGACACCAATAGTTATTTAAGGCGAACTACATTAGGGCGAGATACTCACAGGTGTTAGTATGGTTGAATTTAAAGCCGTTATTAATGATGGAAAGAACGGTAAGTCGTACCAGGTGTCCGTTACCGGTCACCACGCCAACTCCCTGATCGGGAAGAAGATCGGGGATGTCGTCGATGGCATCTTCGTTGGACTTCCAGGCTACAAGCTCGCGATCACTGGTGGAAGTGACAAGGACGGCTTCCCGATGAGGAAGGACCTCCCCGGACCAAGGAGGAAGAGGCTGCTCACCGCCACGAGCACTGGGTTCCAGTCGACCGAGGGCGGATTGAGGAGGCGGAAGTCCATGAGGGGCAACACCATCGCTCCGGACACCGTTCAGCTCAACATGAAGATCTCGACACAGGGCTCCAAGCCCATCGAGGATCTCATCAAGAAAGAGGAGCCCAAGCAATGAGTGTGGCCCACCAGCCCGAGATCAACATCGGCATGATCGGTCACGTCGACCACGGCAAGACCACGCTGACCAAGGCGCTCAGCGGGGAGTGGACGGACCGGCATTCGGAAGAGATCAAGAGAGGAATCTCGATCAGGCTGGGATACGCTGACGTTTCATTCTATAAATGCCCCAAGTGCGGAGACACGAAGGCATACACGAGCAAGCCGGAATGCAAGGAGTGCGGCGGCAAGGCTGAGTTCCTGCGGTCGGTGTCGTTCGTCGATGCCCCGGGTCACGAGACGCTCATGGCAACGATGCTTTCAGGCGCGGCCATGATGAACGGGGCGCTGTTGCTGGTCGCGGCCAATGAACCTTGCCCGCAACCGCAGACGAAGGAACATCTCATGGCGCTGTCCATCATCGGCGTCGAGAACATCATCATCGTCCAGAACAAGATTGACATTGTCACCAAGGAAGAAGCGCTGGAAAACTACAAGCAGATCAAGGCGTTCGTCAAGGGCACCATAGCCGAGAACGCGCCGATCATACCGGTCTCCGCGCACCACGATGTCAACATCGATAAGCTCATCGAAGCCATCGAGAAGTACATCCCCACCCCGAAGCATGAAGGCAAGGGGCCGGCCAGGATGTATGTGGCCCGTTCATTCGATATCAACCAGCCGGGAAGTGGCCCGGAAGAGCTGAAAGGCGGCGTCCTTGGAGGATCCATCATGCATGGGAAGCTGGAGATCGGTGAAGAGATCGAGATAGCTCCAGGCCGCAAAGTCGAGCTAACCGGGGGAAAGGTCGCCTGGGAAAAGATCATCACCACCATCGAGTCACTTCATGCGGGCGGCACCGAGCTGCAAAAGGCGAAACCTGGCGGACTCATCGCCATAGGGACCAAGTTGGACCCAGCGATGACCAAGTCCGACGGGCTCACCGGACGGGTAGTCGGGAAGCCGGGCACATTGCCCCCAGTGCTGCATAAGATCATCATGACCACCACCCTTCTGGAACGCGTGGTCGGTGCGGCAGAGGACCTGGCAGTGGAGAATATAAAGACCAACGAACCGCTCATGCTGAGCGTCGGGACGGCCACCACGGTCGGTGTCGTCACCTCCGCCAGGGGAAGCGAGTCCGAGGTCGCATTGAAGATCCCGGTCTGCGCCGAGAAAGGCCAGCGCGTAGCCGTTTCGAGGAAGATCACAGGCAAGTGGCGCCTCATCGGCTTCGGCATCATCCAGTAGGTCTTCATGCAGAAAGTGGTCCTTGATACGAACGCGCTTCTCATGCCCTTCGAGTTCAAGATAAACGTCGATCTTGAGCTTAAGGGTCTTTTAGGCGACTATGAAGCTTACGTTCCCGGGCCGGCCATCGGCGAGCTCAAACGTTCCAAGAGCAAGTTCGCCAATGTCGCGCTCAAACTGGCCGGTAAGTACAAGCGTTATGAGACGGCGATTCAGGGCGATGAAGGCATCATCGCGGCGGCTATAGCGTTGGATGCCTATGTGGTCACCAATGACGCACTGATGCGGGCGAAGCTGCGCCGGGAAGGCATCAAGTGCATTTTCCTAAGATCGCGCAGTCATCTCTACCTAGAAGACGACCAGCTTTAGATCAACGGTCTGGGCGGGTCTTCCGCATCGGTGGTCAACGGGGTCTTGGTCTGTTCCAGCCTGGCGGTCATGATCTTCTTGCCCATCTCGGTCACGGCATAGATCGGTACTTTGTTCCCGTATCTCATGACATCGAGATCGGCCATGAGCTTACGGACTTCCTTGGAAGCGCATGCTGTAACGATGTCGCAGTTTTTCAGGAACTTGATGGCTTCGCTCGCCGACACCTTGCTGGTGTGCACTGCGAATATGAAAACGGAATCTTCCAATTGTTTGCGTATGGTCTCGGCATCCTTGCCGCTCGCCACGGAGACCCCGATCCTCCTGAATCCGAGCCTTACAGCCTTTTCCACTCCTTTGACCTGATCGATCTTGGCCGTCTTTGGGTCAAGTACCCTTTCCCTGCCGATGGCGTTTATGACGCTCTCGATCGGTGAGGTCTCCAGGACCCCCGAGATCCTTCCGCCGATGCCCTGCGCCAGTTCCGGGTCGGTGACAATGACCGTCCCGGCGCCCTCGCAAACGATGACAGTGCAATCGATCAGTCCTTTGGATAACGCCATGCCCATGAGCTCTGATACTCCGAATGAGAGAAAGTCCTTCATGCGCATCTTGCGCGATTCGGTGCACATGCCGAAGTCCCTGATGCGGAATTCGACGTTCTCCCTCACGATCTCAGGTGTTATTTGCTGGATGCCGCGGTGTTTGGCGAAAAGGGGGCAGTATTCCACTTCTGGCTGTCCGACCTCCATAACTTTTCCATCCTCAACAACCACGCGCGTCTTGCCAAGAGCTTCGATCACATGTCTTCCCATGCTCTCACCATGCACCGATTATGCATGCCGCTAATAATAACTGCCCTCGAATCATCGTCAACTATTCTCGTTCGGCATCGTCGGAACAACAAGATTGATTAGCTACACATTTTATTGGTGGTAGTCCCGTTCACGCTAGATCTCGGGTCCAGCGAAAATTCCGGAGTGGATAAGGTGGAAGAAGAGACGGACGAGAAGTTCATACTCGCTCTCAGGCGGATCGCCCTAATGGGCGGAATGCACGACTATGTGGCGATATCGTCGCGCGAACTAGGAGAGATGCTGGACATGAGCCAGCAATCGGCATCCAAGCGGATCCTGGAACTCCTGGACGGCGGCTTCATCAGCCGAGACCTGGGGGCGCGCAGACAGCGCATCCGGTTGACGGACAAGGGCGTCGATATGCTGCGCAAGGAATATACCGAGTATCAGCGTATTTTCGAGATGAAGGACGAACTGGTCATCAAAGGAACGGTCATCACCGGAATGGGCGAGGGCCAGTACTACGTGACGCAGCCGGGCTACCAGGAGCAGTTCACCGAGAAGCTGGGTTTCACGCCCTACGAGGGAACGCTTAACGTCAAGGTCAACCCCTCGGAAGTGCATAAGGTAGACACGCTGAGGCAGACAAAGGCCATCATCGTCAAGGGCTTTGAACGCAACGGCCGCACCTTCGGCGATGTCCAATGCCATCTGGCCACGATACAGAATATCGAATGCGCGGTGGTCATCCCGTCCCGGTCCCACTACAGCGACGTGCTCGAGATTCTGTGCAAGTACCACCTGCGCCGGACGCTCGGGCTCAACGACAATGACCCGATCGAGGTCAGGGTATCGCTGATCTGAGCGATCAGTTCCTTTTCAGTACGTTCGTGAGCACCGACTCGAAAACGACACGTCCATCACCGGACGCCATCGGGTTATCGCCGGTCCTGGTCCAGTCTGGATGGGTCAGGCGGTCGAATACACGCTCTGGATGCGGCATCAATCCGAACACGTTGCCATGCACATTGCTGATCCCGGCGATGTTCCGCACCGATCCATTGGGGCACCACGGATAGCCGGCATATTCCCCCTTTTCATCCACGTACTTGAACACGATCTGGTCGTTGTGCTCCATCTTGTCCAGGATGGAATCCTCCGATTCCTTCGGGAACATGAGCTTGCCCTCGGCATGGGCACAGGGGAACATGACCACCTCATGCCTTGGCACGTCCGAAGTGAACACGCACTTTCCCCGGTTCTCGTGCTTCAATAGCGTCGGGATGCATTCGAAGCGTCCGGAAGAGTTGGTGTACAGCGCCGCCTCCGGCTGCTGTGACAGCGCTTCCCCGTCCAACGCCGGGAGCGCTCCCAGCTCGACCAAGATCTGGAACCCGTTGCAAATGCCGATGACCGGCTTACCGGACTCGATGAACTTGACCAGTTCCTTGGACAGGCCGGACTTCATGCGTGCGGCGAAGATCGCCCCGGCCCGCACGTAGTCTCCGGCGGAGAAACCGCCCGGGAATGCAAGGATATGGTAGTCGTTGAGATCACGCTTCATGGCCTTAGGACACTGGCCCAGCAATTGCTTCAGGTGGACCTTCTCGGCGTTTGCGCCGACTGAGTTGAACGCCCTGGCGCATTCCTCTTCGCAGTTGGTGCCTTCGATCCTGATGACGCAGACCTTGACCTCTTCCGCTTTCATTTTTGATCACCCCAACAGCTTCCACAACGGCTGCGACCAGCATTCCCTCAGCGCCTCGACCGATCGGGACACCAGGGAATCCTTTCCCTTGATCCTCAGTTCCGGGCCGCCCACATGACCGAGCCGGGCGATGGGGATGCTCATACGCTCGATGAACTCCTTCTCCCGGCCCTTGTCGATCTCCACGATCCAGCGGGTATTCGACTCGGCGAACAACCGAACCGTGTCGGACATCTCGCCCATGCTTCTGACATCGATGTCCGCCCCGATGTCACCGGCGATGCACATTTCTGCCATCGAGACCGCCAACCCCCCATCGGACAGGTCGTGGCAGGAGCGGACCATGCCGTCCTTCATGCATTCGTTCATCAGCATTATCGAGCTCTTCAGCCGCCTGGGGTCGACGTTCGGGACCAGCCCGCCCTTGCCGCCGAATTTGCGGTACAGCGCCGAGCCTCCCATCTCATCCTTCGTCGTTCCGACCAGGAACAGCGGGTTGCCTTCATGCTTGAGGTCGGTGGTGACCACGTTCCTGACGTCCTCCACGATGCCCAGACCGAGCACTGTGGCGGTCGGTAGGCACGGTCCCTTGGAGGTCTCGTTGTATAGGCTGACGTTACCGGACGGGACGGCCAAACCGAGCTCTGTGGCTATGTTGGCCAGTCCGGCGATGGCCTCCCTCAGTTCGCCCAACCGTTCCGGCTTCTCCGGGTTGCCGAAGTTCAAGCAGTTCGTGAGCGAGTGCGGCGTTCCGCCGACCGCCACGATGTTGCGGCAGGCTTCGTCCACCGAGGTCTGCCCGCCCTTGTACGCGTCCAGCGATGTGAACCAAGGGTTGACCCCGATGGCCAGCGCCAATCCCTGGTACGAGTGGTCCAATGGCTTGAGCACGGTGGCGTCTGACGGGCCGCGTTTGTTCATCTTGCCCTGCATGGGCTTGACGACGGTGTTTCCGCGGACCTCATGGTCGTACATCCTGACGACCCATTCCTTGGAGGCGATGTTCGGGTCCGACAGCAATGCCATAAGGACCTCGTTCATGTCCTTTGGGACGTTCGGGGCGGTGTGAACAATGGATGAAGGCGAGCTGATCTTGCTGGGCCGGCAATATTCCGGTCCCTTGGTCAAGAACTCCAGGTCGATGTCGAAGACCTGGACGCCGCGATATATCAATTTGACATGGTTGCCTTCCACGACCCGGCCGATGACCGAGGCGTTGACGTCCCACAGGGCGAATATGTCCAGGATGTCCTGGACGTTCTCGTCTGGGGCGGCCAGCATCATCCTTTCCTGCGATTCCGAGACCCACATCTCCCAAGGGGCGACGCCCTGCTCCTTCAGCGGGACCTGTTCCAGGTCGACGACCGCTCCGCATCCTCCCGACAAGGCCATCTCGCCTACGACGCACGATAGTCCGCCGCCACCCAGGTCCTTCATGCCATGGATAAGGCCCTTGGAATTGACTTCCAGGCAGGCGTGGATGAGCGGCTCCTTGGTGATTGGGTCGCCCAGCTGGACCGCACCTCTCGACTCATCCTCGGAGGTCGATTTGAGCTCCGCCGAGGCGAACGTCACGCCGTGAATGCCATCCCTGCCGGTCTTGCCGCCGACCAGGATGAGCACGTCCTCGGTGCCCTTGACGGCATTTTTGACCAGGTCCTTGCGTTTCACAATGCCGACACATCCGACGTTCACCAGGCAGTTGCCCACGTAAGACTCATCGAAGTAAAGACCGCCGCACACGCACGGAATGCCGATCCGGTTACCATAGTCCCTTATTCCAGCGACGACCCCTCCGACCAGGTACTTCGGGGACTTGGACCCTGCCGGCATCTCTCCCTTGTAGTCGATCGGGCCGAAGAACAGCGGATCGATCAGCGCGATCGGCTGGGCTCCCATGCACAGCACGTCCCGGACGATGCCGCCGATACCGGTGGCCGCTCCTCCGTAGGGCTCGATGGCCGACGGGTGGTTGTGCGATTCGATACGAAGAGCGTAGCCATACTCGTCGTCGAAGACCATGACCCCGGCATCGCCTTTGGACAGTATGTCCGGGTGCTTTATGTTAAAGATATGCTCCCTCAGGAACACCTTGGAGCTCTTGTAACAGCAATGCTCGCTCCACGCCTGGGCGATGGACTGGATCTCGATGTCGGTGGGAATGCTTCCGCGAGCCTGGAAGTATTCCCGGACGCGCTTCATCTCATCCAGGGAGAGGTTGAGCCCGAGCTTGGTGCTCAGCTCCTTGAGCTGCTCGTCGTTGGCCGCGAAGATGTCCACGTCGAAGAGTTCGAACGGCACCGCCCGCTTTTTCAGCAACTGGTCGATCGCCATTGTTCTCACTGCTTGATCTCGACTTTGAATTTCTGGATTACCGGGTTGGCCAGGAGCTTGCGGCACATCTCCTCGCCCTGCTTCTTCGCTTCCTCGGCGGGCAAATCCAGCTCGACCTCGAAGGTCTTGATCGAGCGGACGTCCTTGATGCCCTTGAAACCGAGCAGTTCGAGCGCTTTCCTGGTGTTCTGGCCTTCGGGGTCGGCCACGCCCTGCTTGAGCTCTATCCGGATCTCTGCCACGACCATTGACGCACCGAGATTCTCGTATCTGTTGCCGGTTAATAATCTTCTCCTTGCCACGTTCCCTAGGGAACGATATGGTACCAAGCGTCGATGGCGCTGAACGTCCCGGTGATGATGAACTCGATGGCGATCGCCGCAAGTAGAAGGCCCATTATCCTGGTGAACGCGCCGGCCCCGCTCTTCCCCATGCGGGAAAAGATCGGCTCGGCATACCGGAGCAGGAAGTAGCTAGCGGCCACAGTGAAGATGATCGAGAGGAAGATCGACGAAAGATCGAACACGACATCGTTCGAGGTGGTCGCGAATGAGATGTAGATCATGACCGTGGTAATGGCTCCCGGACCGGCGAAAAGCGGGATGCCCAGCGGGACGACTCCCACCTCCTCCTTCTCCAGCGCCTCCTCGTGTTCCTCTCCGGTCATTTTAGTGCGTCCAACCTGACCCCGGGTCATGTTGAAAGCGATCGAGAATAGCAGCAGTCCTCCGGCGATCTTGAACGCCGGGATCGTAATGCCGTATATTGCGAAAATGTAATTGCCGAAAATCCCGAAGGCCAGCAGCACGCTGACCGCCACGATGCACACCTTCCTGATGACCCGCCGCTTCTGCTCCGGTGTGTAATCCTGGGTGATAGCGACGAAGACCGGGATGTTCCCTATCGGGTTGACGATGGCGAATATCGCGGCGAAAACGGTGATGGCGAATTCGAAGCTCATCCATTCAAGCAAAGGGCTGGGTCGTTATATGCTTTGCCGTGATGGGTCTGGCTGGTGATGACAAGTACGGTTGGTGGCACATTCCCTAACCGATCAGCGCAATCGTAATTAGGTCTCGTTCGAACGATAGCAAAGCCTCATTTCTTCACCCATCTGCTCATCATGTCCTCGGTCAATGACCGGCCCATCCGGATGAGCTCGACCGTCCTCTCGATCCGCCTCTGCCTTGTTTCCGAACGCTTGGCTTGAAAGACCCAGCGATTGAATTCCTTCCTCTGTCCTGGTGCCAACCCGGAATATGCGGTCCAGATCTCAGGATCACCTCTCAAGGCAGCCTCGAGGTCCGGTGGCGGTCCGATCTCCCAGCCTTCGGTCGTGTTTTCGGGGCCGACCATTTCACGGAAACCCTGGGGGCGGTTTCGACAATCCTGCGTTGGTCATACGTTCATGGTCAAGCAGTTCCTTCGCCCTTTCCAAGTTCCGTGCCGATCATTTCGCTTCGTTCTTCCTAGGTGTAAACCGGATCAGGTATCTCTTCTCGTCCAGTCGCTTGGTCCGGCTGTCGATCCATCCAAAACAGATCGCTTCGTCGATGGCATCCCTCATCGTTAACGTGGATCGTCCCTGCTCTCCCTTCTTCA
>JBEKDM010000015.1:0-26049 GCA_050014375.1 Methanomassiliicoccales archaeon
GGCGAGGATCCTCCAACGTTTCACGCCCGGTAGAAGCAGATGTCCGATTAATTGGTTTCGCGACTGACCGGATCATCAGGGAGAGGATCAGATATGGGCCGAATCCCTTCTCATTTCCTCGGCTGGCGGTCGAAGAAGATGTTCTTTCCGGTCGCCGATAGCGGCACTCCGTGGACGATCTGGGCCTTGGCCAGGCCGAGGCGCTTCGCAGCCACGCCGACCCGGTACATGATGCGGTTGTCCACATTAAGTTCCGAGGCGATCTTGACCGCCGAACCCATGGCGATCCCCAGATCGAGCAGCCTGATGGCGCAATTCCCTCCGACGAAATCGCCGATGCAGGTGTTGCCTTCCATTTCCCCGCAGGTCGAAAAACCGCAGGCCCCGCAGTTCAGTCCCGCCCCCTTGTGCGGCAGCAGCCCTATGAGCACCAATGCATCAGAATCCAGGACGTTCTGGCCATCGCGATCGAAATTCGGATGGGCTTGTTCTTTGCTCATCCTCATCATCTCTTTGCCGACAGCGATCCTTTCTTCGTCGCTGAGCACCTTGATCTCGATGAAATCCTTCCCAACGCCCTTTGGGGCGGTCCTGGCAGCGACCTCCATCAGGTCCGCGACCATTCTAACCGTGTCCTTGATCGCCATGGTTGCGAATGTAGGTATGTTTCTATTATTGATTGCCCTTGGTTAAAGCTCGCATATGGAATTTCTGTTCCTCTAGGTATTAGAACGAACCAAAGCAGAACTTATTAACTATCCAGAATTGTCTTCCTTTCTCGGTGCATAGATGAAAGTAGTTGTTTTCAATGGAAGTCCACGCAAAGATGGCAACACGGCCGCCATTCTCAAGGAAGTTGCAAGAAACTGCTCGGACAAAGGGGCGGAGGTCGAATATTTCGATCTCTTCAGCATGGACTTCAAGGACTGCTCGGCATGCATGGGCTGCAAGAAGGGCGACAAGTGCGTTCAGAAAGATGAACTGTCCCCTGCTCTGGAAAAGATAGAGAATGCGGATGCGATCGTCATCGGCTCGCCGATATACATTTCGGCCGAAACAGCAACGACAAAGGCCCTCATCGATAGGTTCTATTCATTCCTGGCATCAGGCGCCGGGCAGGGACAGTATATGAACCGCTTGCCCAAAGGCAAGAAAGGGGCGGTCCTCTTCACTTGCGGCAACCCGCAGGGCATAGAGATGTTCTCGCCCGTGACCATACGGTACCAGAACCTGTTGCAGAGATACGGGATCGACGGGACCGTAATGGTGGTGCCTTCGGTGAGCCCGAACATGAAGGTGTTGGAGACCCCCAGGGGCCAGAAGGCATTGGAAGATATTATCCATCAGATATCTGGATGAGATGCAAAGCATTCTCGATCAATCATCACAGAATGGTAGTTCGCCTGAAGCTCATGGGAATAGTCGATTCCAGTCATCTTTAAGAGCACGAGCGCCAATCTGATGACCGGGGCGTCGAAAATTTGAACCGAATAGCACAAGGCCTAGTCCTCTTCGTCGCGATATTCCTGATATTGCTGGGAGTGATATTCCTCATCGCGTCCGGCGTAGAGAACCTGATCACCGGGGCTGTGTTGGTTCTGATAGCGGTGATGCTCTTGTTCTTCGCGTACCGAAGCCAGAAGATAGAAGCAGCAAAACCGACCCTGGTCACCCAGAACTTCAACGTGAAGATGGAAGGCTCCGGTGCTCTGGAACAGAAAGAGCTCAAGTGCCGCACATGTGGGGCGCCTCTATCGGAGAAGAACCTGAAGGTCGTTGAAGGCGGAGTGGTCATGGTCTGCCCATACTGTAACACTGTCACATCCTTGCAGGAAGCCCCCAAATGGTGATTAAAATGCAACGTACCCTTGGGAATGGATCAACCCAGAAGTTGCTATTGGCGACGGTCTCAGCCCTGTTGATCATCTCCGGCCTTGGGCTGATTGGCATTTCACCGGCCGGGAACGTCGAAGCGGCCTCCCCTTCGTTCTCCGTCGCCTCTGAAGAGGTGAATGTGACCGTAATGCGCGACGCCAGCGTGAACATCGACTATCACTTCGTATTCACAAACGTGAATTCCCTGGATGGGGTGGATATCGGTCTGCCGAACTCATATTATAACGGTGCATCGGCAATAGCCTGGATCGTTGTCAATGGAGTGAATTACACACCTGCTCAGGTGCATGTCTCCCCCTATGTCAGCCCGGGAATGGCGGTTGAGTTCGGGAGCTCTCTCCAGAACACGATACAAAATCACGGGTCTTTTAGCCTTTACTTCCACGTCAACAACCCACACATGGTGTACCTGAACGACCTGGTCCCCAACTCGGTGGGTGTGAGCTTCCGTCCCACATGGTTCGACTCTTCGTACCAGGTCGGTCCTACCGGCGTTCTGATCGAGCATCTGATCTTCCCGATCGGCTTCGACAATGCCACACAGGCGTATTGGTTGCAGTCCAATCCCTGGGACTCCCTGGTTTTCAACAATGCCACGAATAGGACTGTGGCCTCTTGGACTTGGACCAGCGTAGATCCTAACTCGGTAGCAGCTGGCAGCTACGATTTCGGCGGTGGATTTCCCACAGCATATGTTGAGCAATACTTCGTGCCCGGGACGCAGACACCGGACGTTCTGGGGGACATCTTCGCCCTGATCAGCCTGCTCGCCCCGATCCTCGTCTTCGCATTCATCATCATGATCATCATCATCGCGAACATTTCGCAGGCCAGACGAAGGAACAGTGACTACTACGAACCGAAGATGAATGTGGTGGGAGCAGGTCCAAGACGCGACCTGACCGCGGTGGAGGCGGCGGTGATCCTGGAACGACCGCTCGAGAATGTGGCCACGATGATCTTGTTCGGACTTATCAAGAAGGGCAAGGTGCAGATCGCTTCCGAAGAAGCCCCTATGCGCCTGAAGAAGCTGGCCGAGACCGCCGATTATCCCTATGAGAACGATTACCTTAAGGCGATAATGCCGGACCAGACGGTGGGCCGGGCCGCGTTAAAGAACACACTTGTGCACCTCATCGAATCGACCCGGGAAAAGATGAGAGGATTCGATCTCGAGATCACCAAGACCTATTACGATTCCATCTGCGACAAGGCATGGCAACAGGTCAAAGAAGCAGGAACGCCAGAAGACATCGCCCGGATGCTAAACGAAAAGAACGATTGGATGATGCTGGACCGGGATTATCCGGGGAGAATGAACAGTCAGATACTGGTGCTCCCGATCCTGCTGGGAAACCGCAACGCACCGGCGACCGGGCAGGGTCTCAACGTCGGCCAGGCAGCCTCGAACTACGTCTCACAAGTAAGATCTGCGGCCAATAACCTGGTGAGTGACATGCATGGGATCTCGCGCGACGTGGTGGCCGTGACCAATCCGGTACCTATCGCCGCGGCCAGCGGTCATGGCATGTCCAGTGGAGGTCATTGCGCTTGTGCCTGCGCCTGTGCATGCGCTTGCGCCGGAGGTGGAAGATGACCCTCAAGGAAAAATGGCGGGAACTTCACGGTAGGGGGCTGCGGCCCGGCGTGTACAAGTATGATGGCAAGGGCGATCTCAGGTTGCACCGCTTCCATCTTAGGGTGGATTCGGAGAGCAAGGGAGCGTTGCTGGTTGATGCATCGAGCATCATATTCCTGAACGGGACCGCCGTGGACTATGTACGCTGCGCTCTCGAGAACCGGTCCGAGAGATCGGCCGCAAAGTACATGCGACGCAGATACCGCGGTCTGCAAAAGGCAAAGGCGGTGGAGCATTTCCAGTCCATCAAGGTCCAGCTATCGGGATTCCTGACCGGCGACCACGAAGTGCTGAACATGATCGGCCCGGACAAGCCCTCTATCGGTAAAGACGACTTCCCCGCGCCCTACCGCATGGACCTGGCTCTGACGTACCGGTGCCAAAACCAGTGTGACCATTGCTATAACGAGCCCCGGGAGATGAAAGAGCTGACAGTGGAACAGTGGAAGCAGGTCATCGCAAAGACCTGGGAGCTGGGGATTCCGCACATTGTCTTCACAGGCGGAGAACCGACGATGTTCGACGGACTCGCGGAGCTGGTGGCAAGGTCGGAGGAGTTCGGCCAGGTCACCGGAATGGTCTCGAACGGCAGGAACCTGGCCAAGCCCGGCTATCTGCACGACCTGGTGGCCAAGGGGCTGGACCACGTCCAGATAACAGTGCTATCGTCCCAGGAGGGGCTCCATGACCGACTGGTCGGAGAGACCGGGGCGTGGAAGGAGACCATCGAGGGACTGAAGGTGGCGCTCAAAGAGGAGATGTATGTGAGCACCAACACGACCATCATGCGGTCCAACCTGGACGACCTTGAGACCACTTTGCGCTTCCTGGTTTCGCTCGGCGTCAAGAACATAGCCTTCAACGGGATCATCCGCTCCGGCAAGGGCATCGAGACCGAAGGCATATCGTATCCGGAGCTGGCAGAGGCCTTGACCAGGCTGAAACAGATCGCTGAAGAAAGTAAAGTGAAACTGATCTGGTATACGCCCACACCGTATCACGAATTCAATCCGGTGAATTACGGACTGGGCATCAAGCAATGCACTGCCTGCTCGCTCAACATGGCCATAGAGCCAGACTGGACGGTGCTGCCCTGCCAGAGCTATTATGAGCCGCTGGGCAACATCCTTACCGATCCCTGGGACAAGATATGGGACCACGACCTATGCAAGAAGATCCGGGAAAGGAAATACCTTGATGGAGAGTGCCTGGATTGCGGCATGAAAGACGTTTGCGGAGGCGGTTGTCCGCTTTCCCGTGAGGTCGGTGACTATATCTGCCTGGACCGGCACTCCAGCATGTGATCCGTCATTTCCTGCCAATGGCATAGAACACCGGGTTGAATAGGAATAGCGAACGGACTTCCAAGGCATCGACCCAGGCGGTATTTGCCCTTTCCAGCTCGTCCTTGTCTGTTCTTCCCTTGACAGAATCGGCAATGGATTTCCACTCCGCTTTCGCCTCATTCCTCAGCTGGTCGGGAGACCAGACACCAGAGTGTACGCCCATCTCGACGTCCAGCCCGGCGACCTCCATCAATCTGCCGAGCTTCCGGCCGATGAAAGGGTCAGCACCTTCCCCGATCAATGATTCCACTAGGTATCGATCAAGGTCAGCCACTTCCTTCGGATGGCAGATCCTCCCGCCATAATCCGGTTCGGCCAGGCAGACCACGCAAATCCGCGAGACCCGTTTCATCTCCTGGATCATCCTTTGCGGGTCCTTGACCCAGAGAAGTGTGAATGAACAATACACAACATCGAAGCTATTATCCTCGAAGGGGAGGGCTGCAGCATCGCCCTGGATAATATCCAAACCCTTTGTTCTGGCCTTTCCCACCATGTCCGGATCGATATCGATCCCTTTGACGTCGAATATCGGAGAGAACAATTCCATGACAAGACCTGAACCGCATCCTACATCCAGCGCGCTGGGTTTGCTTCCCTTGGCTTTCATGCACTCCAGGACCTTGTTTCGCATCAACCATAGCCATGGTTCTTTCAGCCAGGACATTTGTCTGCGCAATTGTTCTTCTGGGGTGACACTGGTCCGGATCACGTGATAGTAAATGATGCCTGTCTGCATAAACTAACTGCTCGAATTCCGGTCACCAGATCGGATAGTGTTAGAATTCTCATTCATTCTATTAGAAATGACTAGGATGACCAATCGGTCATCCAATACGTCGAGATAAGCATCTAATGTTAGAATGAGTTGGCAGTAATTTGGCGTTCAACGAATCAATATCTATTTCTGATCTTCATCTCAAGATATCTTTATAGCAAGGTTTGCATTCAAGCCCGATGGGTTATACCGATTATGTAAACATCTTCGAAGGCAAGGTTCAAAAATATTTACCGACTGGTTCGGAATGGACCCCCGCCGATAAAGCAGTATATGGACCGAAAGACCTTTTCCGGGTTCCTACCGAGGAGGCGGACGCATTAAGGTTCGAAGCGGTCAAATACCAATTCATACGCCACTACGAGCAGAATCCTATGTACCATGGTTTCTGTCAGGATGCAGGGGTCTCACCTGTGGACATCAAATCCTTGACCGATCTGGCCAAGGTCCCGTTGATCCAAAGTGAGTTCTTCAAATCCACACCGATCGGTCGCGATTTCGCGACCTGGTTGGGGAACATCTATACCGGCGAACTGCCGCAGGTCAAGATCGCTGGCAAAGATCCGTCCTACGATCAGGTCATCGAAGCGTTCAACGTCGCCGGGCTGGTCACAACCTATAGCAGCGGCACCGGAGGACGGCATACATTCGTTCCACGTGACCAGAGGAGCTTTAACATCAACGAATATGCGATGGCCAAAAGCGTCATATCGATGTTCTATCCACACTGGAACCCGGGGATGTATGGGTACTTGCTATTGCCTAACCCCTTCAAGACCAACCTGTTCGCCGGACGCTTGGGCACGATCTATTATGATATCATGAAGGAGGTGGATTGCGCGGTGGACCGGGTGATCGACACCGAGTTGATCAAGTTGACCATGAGCGATGACAAAAGCCTCAAATCGAGACTGGTCAAGAAGATGTCGAGCCGAGCACAGAAGAAGGCTGTCGGGGACATCATCGCATGGATCGACAAGAGGGAGGCGGCCAAGCAGGAGATGGCTTTCTGCGGCGCTCCTTTCCTGTTGTTCTCGGTCATCGAACGTCTCAAGGAGGAGGGTCGCCGCTTCGACATCGGGGTGCGCGGACTGGTCCTCACCGGAGGCGGCTGGAAGGTGCATGAGCAGAAGCGCATGCCGGAGGCGGACTTCCGCAAGGACATCAAAGACTATCTCGGCATACCGGCCGAGAACGTAATTGACATGTACGGAATGGTGGAAGGGAACGGCTGGATGGTGCAATGCCCGGAAGGTCATCATCTGCACATCCCGACGACCTACATCCATCCGATGGTGCTGGATGATAACTTCAACCCGCTCGGCTATGGCGAATACGGTCGGTTCGCTTTCCTGGACGGTTCCATGTATAGCTACCCCGGTTTCATCATAACCGGGGATAGGGTCAGGATGCTGGAGCGTTGCCCGGTGTGCGGCAGGCCCGGCCAGGTCCTTGAGCCAGGCGTCACCCGTGTCGCCGGTAAGGAGACACGAGGATGCGCCGAAGAGGTCCGCAAGGTCATGTCCTCGGACATGGGGGGATGAACGATGCCAGGTCTAAGGACGATGAAGGAAAAGGGATACGTGCCGCAGAGGACATTCTTCAGTCAGATGGTCCGCGGCGGCCTATCGATCTCGAGGATCATATTATTGAACATGAAAGAGCTGAAGCGCACCCGGGTCATATCTGACGACGCGGAGCGCTATGTTCTTCCGAACCTGCAGTACACCATACCAGATTACGAGGAGGGTATGAAATACTGCGTCTCGAACGATAAATACCTGAGGCCTACGTTGCATTGCGATTCCCATGACCCTCTGGTCATCGCCATGGCCAACGAGCTCGGGGCGTTCCAGGTGTCTGATCGTGAGTTCGCCGAGAGGGCATTCCATTTTGTCAAGGAGAAGCTGATGCTCGACGAACGCCCGATGAATCCAGTAGCGGACACGATCAGGCGAGGGACTGGCACCTGCTTCCACCTCATCAGCGCTTACATTGCGCTATGCCGTTGCGCCGGGATAAAGGCCAGGTACAAGATATTCTCGATGAAGATGATCCCGTCATGGTATGACGTGGTCATCCAGCCAGACCCGTTCATCAAGCGCTGGTACGACTCGCTGGGATATTTTGTGCTAGAGGGGGAAGGCGAGGTTCTCATCGACGGGGAATGGCTAGTTGCGAATGTCACCCCAGAGGCAGAATGGCAAGCTTCCGCAGGTACCGCTATCAACAAGCTCGGAGAGGATTCGATAGGCTCCTGGTACAATGCGGTGCCGGGGACCATCATGCGCATGGAATCGATCCCTTACGGGTTCGGCACCTCGCTTGAGATCCTTCACCTGGTCTCACCTGGTTCGATGGAGCGCGTCAATATCAGCATCAAGAAGCAGAAGGAGCGCGGTCGCAAGATCATTGAGGCCGCCGGCGGTGTCGAGGCATATGACAGGATCGCCCGGTCGCGGCAGGGAGCGCGATGCCCCAAGGTCCAGCTAGAGCTGAAGAAACAGATAGTCTTTGATGACTGAGAACATACTTCAGAACGCTGGCCTTTCCTGGAACAGAACATCTTTATTGCAGGTCCTATGGGCAATCCCGAGCAATGGAGGTCTAGCTAGAAAGGAATCCGGCAAATCATCTGATTGCAATTTTTCTGTAACAATCGATACATATTTTATCAATTCAAATGCAATAGGTCTAGCCGATGAACAAAGAACAAGGTGTGGATGCGGTCAAGTCTACCAAGAAGATCAATATCACCAAGGACGGCCCGTACATCGTTTCCGGTTACGTACCATTGGCCAGGGAATACATCGTACGGGACAAGGACGGCGTCCCAATGGAATGGAAAAAGGGCTCCAAATATCCGGTGACGGAGACCTATGCCCTTTGCCGCTGTGGTGCATCGAACACCAAGCCTTTCTGCGATGGCACGCATGCCAAGATCAAGTTCGACGGAATGGAAGAGGCCAGTAAAGAGCCTTTCAAGGACAATGCCGGTCTGATCGAAGGTCCAGCCATCGACATGAACGACAACCGTGACCTATGCGCAGGTCAACAATTCTGTCACCGGGCCGGCGGAGTTTGGGACTTGGTGGAGAAGAACGATGACCAGAAGTCCATTGACTTAGTGATCGAGATAACCGGCAAGTGCCCAACCGGGCGCCTGGTCGCCTGTGGCAAGGACGGTAAGGATATCGAGCCCAAGCTGCCCAAGGAGATAACTTTAACCGAAGACCCATACCGCCGTGTCAGCGGGCCACTTTGGGTCAAAGGCGGGATCCCCGTGATCTCGGCTGACGGGACCCAGTATGAAGTAAGGAACAGGGTCACCCTCTGTCGCTGCGGCCGCTCGGAGAACAAGCCTCTCTGTGATGGGAGCCACATCAGAGAAGGGTTCAAGGACGGGGATGACACGATCAGGTAAACCGTTTCAACTTTCATTATTTAATCGCACAGCTGTCGACCACGGGTATCCCGATAAGGCCAGAAGAACGTCCGATCTTCCCCCCTGCCGAGTCAGGCGTTCAGTACAGATCGTTTTTTAGAACATTGCCATCGAGTCGAGGTCTTCCCAAATGAAATCCAAGATGGTCGAGTGCACCAATTGTGAGATCTCAAAGGTGACCTTGTAAGGAAGCCATGGATTTGATCGATACAAAACTCAGCCTAAAAATCCTGAATTTTCCTTATTAAATACGATTCGAAAAGGCACGCCGGCCAAGTCGAGATGGCCTTGGGAAATCATCCCGGGGGCCGGTCGTGTTATTGGTCATCGTTGATATCAGCTAATCCGTTTTTCGACACGAATATCAGAAGTAGTAATGAGGCGTAGACTTGCCTTCGCAATGGACAGGGATATGTCAGGCAATTACGGGCAGAATGCAAGGAAAGGTTTCCACGTTATTTCAGAATGGCTAACCATTTACCCTCTTGATACAGGGAACGATAATATAGGGAATTACTTTCAAGTATTTCACTCATCGATTTCAGTGGGAACAGCATTGTTCCATCATAATCCAGTCTATAGAAAAAAGACCACTCCAATATCGGAGATATTTCCAAATCCCGGTTACTGTTTTTTTATCTGCTCTTTTGAAACAAAGCGACATTATATAACCACTCCGCTCTTCTCAAGAATCGGTGCTAGGCCATTATCGTAACGTAATTCACGAATGGAGCCTAAAACACCTTTGTCTGGAGAAGAATCATGTCAGGAAAAGCAGGGTCAGCAACCATGAGTGAGTTGCCCAAGGCACCGACGGGGATCGAAGGATTCGACGACATAACGAAAGGAGGGTTGCCAAGAGGGAGGCCCACACTGGTAGTTGGTGGCCCAGGCAGCGGGAAGACCCTTTTCGCCATGGAGTTCTTGGTCAACGGCGCCACAAAGTTCAATGAACCTGGCGTGTTCTTCTCATTCGAAGAAACGGAAGATGAGCTTGTTCAGAATGTCGCTTCTCTTGGATTTAATATAAAGACTCTAGAAGCCAAAAATTTGCTGGCAATAGATTATATTAAGGTCGAGGCAACCGAAATCGTGGAGACCGGGGCTTACGATCTTGAAGGGCTATTCGTCCGACTCGGTTATGCGATCGATTCTATAGGTGCCAAACGTGTGGTTTTCGATACCCTCGAATCCATATTTTCGGCTTTCGGCAACACCATAACCGTACGCTCGGAACTGCAAAGGCTTTTCCGCTTCTTGAAAGAGAAAGGGGTCACTGCTGTTGTCACGGGTGAGAAAGGAGAAAGCAAGCTGTCCCGAAATGGCCTGGAGGAATACGTTTCCGATGCAGTTATTGTCCTTGACAATCGTGTCATCGGCAACATAGCAACCAGGCGCATGCGGATCATCAAATACCGTGGCTCATCGCACGGTTCGAACGAGTATCCATTCCTTATCGACGATAACGGGTTCTCTGTGTTGCCACTTACCACTCTTGGAATAGTTGCAAAGGTCAGCGATGAGCGCGTCTCCTCTGGAATCAGCGATCTCGATGTAATGCTCGGTCAAAAAGGGTTCTTTGTAGGCAGCACCATCCTCGTCACAGGACAAGCAGGCACTGGGAAAACATCCCTCGGCGCTGAGTTCGTTCGGGGGGCTTGCAGCATCGGTAAGAAAGCGCTGTTCATAACTTTCGAAGAATCACCGGGCCAGGTCATTCGCAATATGCGTTCCATCGGCATTGATCTAGAGCCTTTCGTGGAACAAGGACTATTGCGGATCTATGCTGACCGTGCATCCACTTATGGTCTGGAGATGCACCTGGTGAACATCCACAAGTTGGTCAAAGAGCATCAACCGGATGTTCTGGTGCTCGATCCGATAAGCAGCTTGATGACCATGGGAGAGGACGTCGAGGTTCGTTCGACACTTGTGAGCATGGTCGATTACCTAAAAATGAAAGGAGTTACCTCGATGTTCACTGATCTCAGGCATTCTGAGGAGTTTACTCAATACTCCATGATTTCTTCATTGGTGGACGCGTGGATCATGCTCGAGGATGTGGAGGCAAACGGGGAGAACAACCGTATCCTACGACTCGTGAAATCCAGAGGTATGGAAACCTCCAACCAGATTCGTGAATTTCGCATCTCCAGCAACGGTATCGACCTTATCCCCCCCTATGTTGGTTCATCAGGAGTATTGACCGGTTCTGGACGTTATGCGCAGGAAGCTAAGGAGAAAGCGGAAGAAGTAGTCCGGTCTGAGGAGATCGATCGACTAAAACACAATCTTGAGCAGCAATATAAGATGCTGGAAGCCCAAAAAGAGGCACTGCAGGCAAAATACGATGACACAAAAGCGGACCTGGAACGGAAGATTCTTGATGAGCAAAGACGGAAGAATGCTCTTGAGAGCAATAGAAAGCATCTAAGATCCATGAGGACCGTCGGATCGAAAGGTGGGGCTGACAAGAATGAGTGAAGTGATAGCTGAGGAGGGGGTGCTACATGTGCTCCGTCTCTATGTGGCAGGTCAAACGCCCAAATCACTCGCCACGATTGCGAATCTCCGGAAGATCTGCGAATTGAACTTCAAGTTCAATTACCGTATAGAGGTCATCGATCTTTTGGTAACGCCCCAACTGGCCAAGGGTGACCAGATCGTTGCCGTGCCGACCTTGATAATAACACTCCCCCCACCGATCAGGAAGGTGATCGGAGACCTCTCCGACACCGAGAAGGTCTTGGTTGGGCTCGACCTAAGAAGGTCCGATGGGCAAAAAGGATAGGTGGATACGTGTGCGACAAAGATTGTGAAAAAATAGATGAAAAGAACACAATGTATGTCCTTCGACTTTATGTCACAGGCACCACTCCGAGGTCCCAGGAAGCGATCAGAAACATCAGAACGATATGCGAAGAAGAGCTCAAAGGCCGTTATGACCTGGAAGTGATCGATGTCTATCAACAACCAATGCTGGCCAAGTTAGAACAGATACTCGCTGTTCCCACATTGATAAGGAAGCTCCCTTTGCCATCAAGAAAGCTGGTCGGTGATATGTCGGATAAGGAAAAGGTCGTCATCGGACTAGAGATTAGGTCAGAGAAAAGGGTCAAGAAAGAATGAAGCAAGAGAAGTCGGCAATAGGGGAAGTTCCCTCCTCAGAAGTGTTCTCCGAGATGAAAGAGCTGAGGGCCAAGAATAAGGAACTTGAGGAAAGGCTCGAGGAAAGCGTTCAGACCTTGAACGCTATTCAGAACGGTGAGGTCGATGCGATCCTTGTCTCCACGAAAAGTGGTGACAGAATATTCACGCTCAAAGGGGCAGAGGAACCATATCGTATCCTTTTCGAACAGATGAACGAGAGTGCCGTCACAATATCCGAGGACGGGGGGATATTGTACAGCAACCAGAACTTCGCCCGAGTGATGAGAACATCCCTGGAAAAGATCATCGGCACGAATCTGACAGAATATGTGAATATGTCCAGCCTATTGGTATTTAGAGAGCTACTGTGCCAGAGCCGAAACGGACCTCTACGGGGCGACGTGGTATTCGAGGCGATGGACGGGACCCTGGTGCCAATGCAGCTGTCCATCAGCTTCCTGCCAATGCTTGAGGTCCCGACCTACTGCATAGTGGCAGCCGATCGAACAGAACGGATCATAGCGGAAGACGCCCTCAACTCAGCTTATGAAGAATTGGAGCTGAAGGTGCAGGAGCGTACCTCGGAATTACAAGAAACCACCGATGCTCTAGAAGAGACCACGGCTCGTTTGGAGGCCATACTCAATAAGATGCCCGCGGCCGTTGTCATAATCGAACCCCTCGACGGCAAGGTCGTATTCTTCAATGATGAAGTGAACCGCCAGTTCCGTAGGAAGGCTGAACCGATCGACAGCATGAAGGAACTCGCCAAGTATCCGACATTCCATCTGGACGGCAGTCAGTACATTGAAAAGGAGTATCCGTTGACAAAGGTTTTAGAGACAGGTGAGGAGGTGCTCAACGAGATAGTTGAGTTCGAACGCGCCGATGGAACTAGAGGCTTCGTTAACTCTAACGCAGTGCCGGTTAAGGATCCCAAAGGCAAAATCACTGCCGTTGTCGGCCTCAGGTTCGAGATCACTGACCAGATAGAGACGGAAAGGGCACTGGCCCGTTCCAATACAGAACTCAAGCAGTTCGCATACGTTGCTTCGCATGACCTGCAGGAACCTCTGAGGATGGTCATAAGCTATCTGACTCTTATTGAAAGACGATATGGAGACCGACTGGACGATGTTGGAAAAGACTACATCGAATTCGCAGTAAATGGAGGCAAGAGGATGAAAGCGCTCATCGATGACCTCCTTGAATATTCGAGGGTTGAGACCAAGGCACAACCCAGTATTCTGGTCGACTTGTATGAAATCACCTTACAAACCCTGAAAACATTTGAACTAAAGATCGAAGAAACCGGGGCTGAGATCATTGTAGAACGCCTCCCTACGGTTACTGGGGACGAGATGCAAATAAGCCAGGTGTTACAGAACTTGATCAGCAATGCTCTAAAATTCCGCAGTCAAGACAAGCCAGTAATCCGTATTAGTTGCTCGCAAGATCAAGACAAATGGATATTGGCCATCAAAGACAACGGAATTGGACTGAACATGGAATATTCAGTCCGTATCTTCCAGATGTTCCAACGATTGAATTCAGATGATGATTACGAAGGTACTGGTGTTGGTCTCGCGATAGTCAAGAAAATAGTGGAGCGCCATGGTGGAAAGGTCTGGGTTGAATCGCAGGAAGGAAAAGGCGCGACCTTTTTCTTCTCGTTACCTAAGAATTGACAAATGACGGAGCAACCCCCATCCTGGCGTGGATCAACCATCCAGCATTCTTTCAATTGGAAAACTCTGTGAGAGTGATCCTTGGATGGAACAAGTTGTTAGGGGTGATGCTATATGGCTGACCACATTAATTGGTTATATGGTCATATGTAATCTGAAATGTATTGTGTTGATGAGCAGTCCACTTTTCTGACCCAGCAAGTCAAGATAGGCCGAAAGCAATGGCGAATTCCAAAAGGCGTTCCTAAAATCTCGTAAATACATTATATGGATGTAGAAATAATATGATAATGGTCGACCGGAACCTAGATCTCGAACCTTGCCCTTTTCCCAAAGACCCCCCCATATGGGAAATAAATTGTAGTCCGGGAGAAAATCAATATGCTGGATAGGAATAGTGGTGGGTCTGCTCGGACTGGAAACATAGGGCATCCAGTAAGTAGTGATTTTCTTTCAATAACGGCAATTCGCACATTTTGGGCTTGCCAAACCTTTTACAGTCTTTTTTCTTATTCTTATAATAGGTAAAAGTTAGCGTTCCTAGCGTTCCAAGAATGTTGCTGGCTACTTGGAACGCTAAAAGGAACTCTAGAAAACATACCGTTCCCTGTTCATCGGTTTTAGGCAAGATTTAGATCAAATATCATGGGCCCAAGGAGATTTGTGACAATGAACCTGACTGGCTTGAGGCTCAAGTGCCCCTTATCAAGTCAATCGCTGGGAAGCTAGAAAGATAGGGCAAGGAGCCCGATCAAACCATTTTTTATTACTAGACGATCAGGTTCGGCATTTTCTTTTCAAGAATATCTATATTACTTCCAGGAATTATATTTCATCAACAGAAATGAACGCGAATTCAGCTAATAGATGGCTAGGCCTAGATGGAAAAAACTTGCGTACACCGAATGTTATTGTCGGATTATCGGCTGATCGTTATTTTCATCCCTGACCACAGCCGAAAGCACCACAGCGATTATCGCTAGAACGACTCCTAAAATCATCACACCATGGAACCCTTCCATGAACGTTGAGAGAGCTAATTCGCCAAAGGGCGTATTGCCGGAACCGTTCATAACCGAGAAAAACGCGGCAAAGGAAGCGGTTCCGATTGCTCCGCCAAGATAACCCGCTACAGCGATAAGAGCAGCCCCTGTTCCCTTCTCCTCATCGTCTATCTTCTCCACGATACGACTGGCGGCTGGACCTCCGGAAAATCCCCATATGATGCCCATGAGGATCAAAGCGGTTATCAAAGGGAACGTGCCCATCCCCGGATTGATGAAGAACAAGATACCGCTGGTAATGGCCATCGCCACACATGAAATGACACTGAACCACCGACGCCCAGTGCGGTCGGACCATTTGCCGATTGGTGCGCTGATGATCAGTGTGATGGCAGCAGGTACGAAAAGGTACATCCCGCAAATTGCAGCGTCGAACCCCATGCCCAGGGAGAGATAGAACGGGGTCAGATACCATATTCCCGTGGCGGTCAGGTTGATGAGCAGGAACGCCGCGAAAACAAAGACGAATTCCCAGGACCTGAAGATCTTAGGGTTCAGTATAGGAGTCTTGCACCTCCGTTCCCAAATGATGAACAGGACGAAGGATGTTATACAAATAACCGTAGCAGATACGATCTGTATGTTACCCAATCCGATATGTGTGAAACGCTCCAACGCGAACACACCTGCCAGGACGGCCATCAACATCAACATGGCCCCGGGCAGGTCGAAATAGGACCTCACATATCCCTCATCCTTCGGGATGGCCTTCATCAAGAAGACGATGCCTACTATACCTATCGGAATGTTGATGAAAAAAATCCAGTGCCAGGAAAGATATTCTGTTATAATGCCACCCAGCGCGGGACCTGACGCATATCCGATGGATGCGCCCATCGTGACGATTCCCAAGCCGACCCCGAGCTTGTTCTCTGGAAGGAACCTCACGCACAACAGAGGCGCACAGGCGCCCATGATGGCAGCGCCGACCCCCTGAAACACGCGGCTGATCAGCAGCATCTCGATCGAGGATGACAGCCCGCAGGCCACAGAGAAGACCGAGAATATGATCAACCCGGCGATAAGTATCCTCTTGATTATGCCGCGGTCGGCCAGTTTACTGAACACTAGGAGCAGCCCGGCCATCATCATGAAGTAGGTCATCGAGACCCATCCCGCGGTACTGGTATCGATCTCAAACGCGGAGGCGATGGACGGCAACGCGACATTCACGATCGATGCATCGAGGCCGTCCATCGTAACGACAAAGATGATTGCGATCAGAAGGAATGCCTGTCCTTTTCTATCCTTGATGATCGCCATACACTTAATGAAATGATATTGATATTGAAAAGCATTAGGTTTTTAAGTCGAAATTTAACCCATGCCACATGACTATGTCTTGTGGTGGAGGGGAAGGTCCGCCAACGAAGAGGTGAATAACCTTTTCCCACAGAAAGAAGTAGCCAGCATACCAAATGTCAGCTGCCAAAATAAACATCCAGATGGGAAATAAATTTTAGTTCCGGAGATAAATAAATGTACTGGATAGGAAAAATGGTGGGTCTGCCCGAATTTGAATCGGGGTCTCAGGCTCCCAAAGCCCGAAGGATGGACCAAGCTACCCCACAGACCCGTGTTAGCCGCCTAACGCGCATCTAATCAATAAAGGTTGCTGATGTCCGTCGACATCACATATCACACTGCAATACAAAATGAAAGAATAATATAGCTGCCTGGGCGTCCCCTCAAATTATGCGTAGGCTGGTTCTCCTCGCGATCACGGTAGTGGTCATACTAGCATTGGTCATGGCCGGATCGTTCATTATATTCATCAATTCGAGGACCGGGGCCGGGTTCGAGGTCTCTTCGCTCCGCGCCCCCTCGATCGTCATCGAGTCGCCCGTCGAGCGCATTCATCACAACTCATCCCCGACCGCTCCCAAACTGAACCTGGAGATGAGTTGGACCATCACGCCGATATATTCCGGCTACGGCGGGGTCATGAACATTACGGTAACGAACAATGACCCGACGACGGTCTATATCTACGGATTCGGGGTGGTATGGAAAGATTCGTCCGTCGAGACCTATCGGAACACATCGGTCCTGATCCCGGCCGGGCATCAGAGCAGCCTGGGGTTCCTATTCTTCCAGGCCCCGGCCAATGTCACTGATGGCTACTATACCATAATGTTCCAGGTGGAGATACAGAACGTCTTGGGTACCGGATGGGAGGATATCGGTTCCTATGGGATGACCGGTTACAAACATGCCATCCTTGAAACCCCGCTTAGTTACCTGGACCATACTACGACCACGAACAGCGAGGTCTATTATTCCAAGGTCAACAAGCGCATCGATTTGGCCGCCACCAAGGTGATCGCCTCCAACATATTGACCAACAATTCTAATGTTTACAGCATCCAGGCTGTGGCAGACGCGTTCGACTGGGTGCGGGACCACATCGCATATGCCGACGATCCAAATGATTACTGGCAATCAGCTAGCGAGACGTTGTCCTGGAGAACTGGGGATTGTGAGGACTATGCGATATTGTTAGCATCGCTGATCGATCAGATGGGCGGCAACGCCCGGGTGAACATCATCGATGGCCATGCCTTCTCGTCAGTCTTCGTTGGTTCGAACGTCAACGTCCTGGACAATGTGAGCAAGGCGATATCCTCGCATTACCAAACGCAGGTCCCGGTCTACTTCCTGAATGACACGACCGGATACTGGATGGTGATCGACGCCACCGGCTTCCCATATGCGGGAGGGTTGGTCACCCTTTCAGGCCCAGTCCTTTATGATGCCTCTCATACCTGGTCGTTCCAATCCAGCACCTGGCTGTCCCTGGTGGATGCCACCGGTTCGACAAAGGGTTCGGGGCTTCTCCCGTTCTAATTCAAATCATCAAAGGTGTTTAGAGGCCAGCTGAGCCTCATCACTTGTCTCCCATTCTCCATTTGAGCTGCTCGACCAGTTGCTTCATGGCGATACCTCGGTGGGAGACCTTGTTCTTCTCCTCCATGGTCATCTCGGCAAAGCTCTTGCTCGCACCGTCGGGAACGAAGACCGGGTCGAAACCGAATCCGGCCTTACCCCTTTCATTGAAGTCGATCCATCCCGGGCATGAACCTTTGACAAAGATGCGGCCCACGTCCTGGATGCTGCAGCCGATGACGCACTCGAAATGGGCGCTCCTTTCGGGCTCGCGGTCCAGGAGCTTGAGGATGCCCTTGCATCCAATGGTCTTGAAGGCGTATGAGGAGTACACGCCTGGGAAACCATTGTAGTTGTTCAGGAACAGTCCTGAATCGTCCAGGATGAAGTTGTTATGTCCCATCAGCTCGACCTGGGCGACACAGTTCTTCACCACCTCTTCCAGGGTGTCGGTCTGGATCTCGTCGCAATCCACGTCGAGCTGGGTCACCTTGAATCCCAGGGGTTCCAACCCAGCCCTGAATTCCTGCATCTTGCCTTGGTTAGACGTTACGATGGCGATCTCTCTCATGTGTACCTACCCCGGTCCTCTATCTCCTTGATCTTCTTCAGAACTTCGTTCCCCCGCTCGAAGTTGGAGCGATAGGAATCGAGAATGACATCATACATCGGCAGTATCTTTGAATGGGCCGACTGGAACGCCTATTTGAGAAGGTGAAGGTCGACCCCCATATCCTCGATCATCGCGTTGCGCGTGCCCAGCGAAAGGTCGATGAACCAGATCTTGCCGTCGCGCATGATCATGTTCGAGGTGGTCAGGTCCCCGTGGGTGATGGCCGCCTTGTGGAGGAGCGCCACCAGCCGTCCGATCTCATTGCAGATCGCTCGGCAACTGTCCTCATCGGTCGTATCGAGGACGTCTTTGACCCGCTCCCCCTCGATCTCCTCCATGACAATCTTCCCGTTCTTCAGGTCGATATCGTAGATGATGGGGGTCGGGACCCCGTGCCTTCTGGCATCCTGGATCAGGCGCGCCTCGTTCTTCGTGCGGGACACGCGGATGGAGGCGTCGAGCTCGGGATGGCGATATCCTTTGGTCACCCGGCTTTTAACGATGACCTTCCTCCCCATCCAAACGTCACGGCTAATCTCGGCCTCTGCACCACGTCTGATGACTTCCACGGGCGAGAAAACCAGTACTCGGAGTAATAATCTTTTGCATGTGAGTCAGGCCAATGGAGGTTAGCGCGGTCATGCATCGGATCCTTGGCCCGTCAGGGTCCGGCGTCACCCATTTCCACTGGCGTGTCGGCATCAGGTTCCTTTGCCGACATCCCGATCCGGACGTCTGCTGCCTCGTCTTCATTGGCATGGAACTGTGCGAGCTTCGCGCCCAGGTCTCCGGCCTTCTCGATCCGGAAGTCATCTGGGAACGCCGATTGCATGGACGGCATTAAGTATCTCTCATCCAGCAGCACCATGGCAGCTCGGTCGTACTCGCTACGGATCGCCCTTCCGGCAGCCTGCAACACACGGGAGACCGCTGGATACGTCGAGACGTACAGGACCGCCTTCCTTGCACCGTATCTCTTCTCGTAACGGGCCTTCATCACCTCTCCTTCCAAGGTAGGTGGGGAGAACGGGACGCCGGCCACAACTATGGAGGATAGCAGGTTATCACTGAAGTTGACCCCTTCGGCAAAGGAACCACCGATCGTCGCCATTAGGAGCGCGTTCCTGTCTCGCCTCAGGTCCGATATCATCGCCTCCTTCTCATTCTTGCCGAACTCCCGCCTTTCCATCAGGATGCGTTTGTCCATATGCGCTTCCCGGATGAACGGTTCGACCCGCTGCATGAAATCGTACGAGGGGAAGAATGAAGCTACATTGCCCGGCGTCATCTCGCAGGTCTCTACGATCTTGGAGGCCATGGTCCGGAACATGTCATCCGTGCGCAGGTCATATTTTGACGATACGCCTTCGACGCCCAGCACCAGTCGGTTCCCGGAGGGAAATGGCGAAGGGTAGCGGCGGCAGGCGCATCGGTCTGACAGGCCCAGAACATCGGCGAACATCTCCGGCGGATGTAGCGTCCCGGACATGATGAGCGAACAGCGCACTCGGTCGAACACCGCGGTCGACACCAGGGAAGGTTCGATGAACCGGGTGACGATCCGGGCCGGATGTTTTTCCGCGTATCGGACGGTGGAGTCCCCGAACGAGCGCCAGTTGGCCAGGAAGGTGATCAGGTCCTCCACGGATCGGCGGCTTCGGCCTATGAAGTACCGATCCATCTCGTCAGCTATCTGAGCGGTGTCCACGGAGAACTCGGACACCAGCATCTCGTCCAGTGCCGCCATTTCCAAGTAAGGGTCGCCAGCCAACGATGCCATATCATCCAGCCTCCTTTCCAGCGATTCGAAGATGGATCGAAATCTGCGATTGCCGGTGCTGTTGCAGGCCCGCCGCAGTATCTCTCGGGTAAGAACGTGGCTGTTGTTATCCATGATCCGGGTCGGCAGGTTGTGCCCTTCGTCGACCACCAGGATTATCTCTTCCGTGTTCCGGGCGGCCCGGTCAAGCAACGTGGTGTTCACGTCCCCGAACACTTGGTTGTAGTCGCACACAGCGATGTCCGCCGTGGCCAGCGCCTTCATCGCCGCATGATGCGGGCAGGCACCCACCCGGATGCACATCCGGATGACCTCTTGCACGTGCAGCGGGTACTCCAGCAGCTTGCCCGCGACCTCGCTGATCTTGACCTCGTCCAGGAAGTAACAGTCCCCGGACGTGACACAGGGTATGCCGCTGCCCTTCTTCCGGCACAGGCAGGTGTCCTCCCTGGAAATGATGTCCACCGCCTTTACCCTGCGCTTTTTCCAGATGTGCCGCAGCGTCTCGATCGCCGCGGCGTGCTGGGATTGGCGGGCGGTCAGGAAGAACACGAAACCGTCGTTCGGCATTGCGGTTTCCAGTGCCGCGGTCAGCGCCACCGCCGTCTTGCCAAGCCCGGTTGGTGCGTGGGCCAGGAGGTTGATCTTGTTCTTCATGCATGATCGGGCGTCTTCCAGGAATTGGCGCTGGCCTTCCCTGATGTTCTCGTATGGGAAAAGATCGGCCGGGCTCTCGTGGGTGCCGCTCTCCAGGCACTTTGTGTTGGTCATGACGGATCGATCGTTAGGCGGGGATGCATATCCGACGGCTAGATTCAGCTTACTCAAATGCTTCAGATGGACCGTTGACCGGAAACGTCGCTGGTGACCTCATTTTCTAATAACATTACAAAGCCGGGAACTGGCGTTCGTTCTCCGGGATCATCGTCCGGTTTGCCAGCAGCGGAATTCTGGAAAGACTTTAACGTTTAGAGGCTGTTCATGCTCCGTGGAATATATCCCGACCGAATGCGGGGCCCTCGACGCGATGCTTGGAGGGGGCATCGAGACCAGCTGCATCACGCTGCTCTATGGCGAGGCCGGCACCGGGAAGACGAACCTGTGCCTGGTGCTTGCCAGGAACGTGGCCAGGTCGGGGAAGAAGGTCATATACGTTGACTCGGAAGGTGTTTCGGTCGAGAGACTGCGCCAGATATCCGGGAAGGACTACGAGGAAGTTACGAGGAACGTCCTGTTCTCAGAAGTGCATTCCTTCACCGAGCAGGAGACGATGGTGGACAAGGCCATCAAGCTGGCGGAAGGCAACTCGGACTTCGGCCTGATCATCATAGACTCTATGACCATGTATTACCGGCTCACCTCTAGGGAAGAGGAGCGGAGCGAGAGGCGTTCCATAGCCGGCATGAGCGCCCGGCTGTTGACCCTGGCAAGGAAGAAGGGATTGCCGGTGCTGGTCACATCACAGGTATATACCGACATCGACAAAGGTACATTCGAAGCGTTGGGCGGCAACGTGCTAATGCACAATTCCAAGACCATCATCAAGCTGGAGCGGGTCGGCACCGGGCGTCGCCGGGCGATAATCATGAAGCACCGGCATCTGGCCGAGGGTCGTTCCGGCGAGTTCGCCCTGGTGGATTGGGGCATCACCTGTTGATGTTCAGGCTTGGAATATCATAGGACTGTAAAGTGTTTTTTTAGGCTTCGCGTCCGACGGCGAAGTCCACGAATGCCGCGAGCACGTCCTTCTCCTGGCTGGGTTTGAGGCATTCCAGCTTCTGCTTGGCCTCGGCCCCGTAACGCAGTGCTTCGGTGCGGGCGTACTCGATCGAACCGATCTTTTCCAGGATTCCGATCGCATCCTTGATCTGAGCCTCCGTTGCTTTATCGTTGCCCAAGGCGGCGAGCAGTGTCGCCTTCTCTTTGGAGCCATTCTTGAGGTGCTCCATGGCGTGGACGATGATCAGCGTGCGTTTGCCGTTCTTGATGTCGGAGCCGACCGGTTTGCCGGTCTTCTTGGTGTCACCCTTGATGCCCAGAACATCATCCCACATCTGGAAACCGATCCCCATCAGGCGGGCGTACTCCTTCATTTCGGCGACCTGCTTCTTGCTTCCCCCGCCGATTATCGCTCCTCCTTCGGCGGCACAGGCGAACAGCACCGCGGTCTTCTTCTCCACCATCTCCACATACTCTTCGATGTTCACGGTGACAGTGCCTTCGAAATCAACGTCCATCTGCTGCCCTTCGGCTATGAGGTAAACGGTCTCGGAAACGGAACGGAAAATGGTACGGAGGTCTTCCAGGCCGACATCGGTCTCGGACAGTACCTCGTAGCCGACTGCGAATAAGGCGTCCCCGGCGATGATCGCCGTCGGCACGTCGAACAGAACGTGAACGGCCGGCCTTCCGCGCCGGACCGGGTCCTGATCGATGACGTCGTCGTGCACTAAAGTGAAATTGTGTATGATCTCCAGAGAGCATCCGAACGGCATGGCCTTCTTGCCCTTCTTGCCGACCGCCTCGGCGACGAGGATGGCCATCACCGGGCGCATGCGCTTTCCGCCGGCCTCCGGATAGTGCTTCATGGCCTGGCGCAGCTTCTCGTGCTTCCCGATGTCCAGATAGGCCATCAGGCTCTTGTCTACATCCTTTGCTATAGTGATCATTTCCTTAGGGAATTCCATCTTACATCCCCTCCTAGTCCTTCTGGCTGATCCACTCGGCGGTCTTGCCGGTCACGATGCAATCCTTGGAAGACAGTGATGCCACATCCACTGAGCCGGTCAAGAACATTGCGGCCCTCAGCTCCTCCCTGATAAGGATGAGCTTCTCTTCGACAGCCTTGGGTGAGACCATCGCCTCCTTGAGCACGCCTCGGGCTATTCCTCCACAACTGGCGCCGAGAGCCAAAGCCTTGGCCACCTGCAGCCCATCCTCCATTCCTCCGCTGGCGATGATGGGCAGACCTACGTTCGCCTCGAGCACCGATGCCGGGGCCGGTATGCCCCAGTCGGAGAACAGCCTTCCTATGTCGGCGCATCTGGTATCTCCTGCCCTTTCCGCCCGGAACCGCTCCACTGCCGAGAAGCTAGTGCCTCCGGTCCCGGAGATGTCCATGCCGATGATGCCGCTGCCCTTCAGCTTCATGGCCACGGCATGGGATATGCCAGCGCCTGTCTCCTTGGCTATTGATGGCACTTCCCGGGCCACCCTCCTGATCGCGTCCAAACAGCCCTTGGCGTTGGTGTCTCCCTCAGGCTGTACCACTTCCTGAAGGAAATTGAGATGGATGGCCATGACGTCCGCGTCGATCATCTCCATGGCCTGTTTCACCTGGTCCACGGTGAATGCCTTCTTACGGTCCTGCTTGATGAGCTGAGGTGCTCCTACGTTACCGATCCTAAGCGGTACGTCGTAATCCTTCAGGACAGTGTAGGATACATCCGCACCGTTCTCCACTGCTGCTCTTTCCGAACCTACACCCATCCCGATCTGGAGCTCCTGGCACGCTTCGGCCAGATTCCTGTTGATCTTTTCCGCCTTGGAATATCCGCCGGTGATGGCAGTGACGATGAGCGGGAAGGCCAGCTTCTTTCCGAACAGCTTGCAGGAGGTGTCGATCTCGGACATGTCCACTTCCGGCAGTGCGCAGTGGACCATCTTGACGTCATCCCAATACCGATATCCGCAGCAGACCTGCTCCTCCAGCGCTATCTCGATATGGTCCGATTTTCTCTTCTCGATCTGCTTCAAATCATTTGCCTCCTATGATATGGGAACAGACGGCCTTCCGGTCGGCCATGACGTCCGCCAGCCTGCCCTCGGCGTTCCCGTTGATGATCTCGCATTCGCCTGCGTGCTTGGCGATCTGGAGCATGTACTCGATCTTGGCGTAGATGCTCCCGGTGACGTCTACGCAACGCTCCGTGCGAGGAATGGTTGAAAGTGTATGCTTGTCGACCTCTTCGATGAGGGTCGCCTTCGGATCGCAGTTCGGGTCTGCGGTGAACAGCCCGTCCACGTCGGCGCAGAAGATGACCTTCCTTGGCCTGAACCGTTCCGCGAGACGCATCATAAGCTGATCCCCAGAACAGATGCTGACCCCCTTCTCGTCGTCCAAAGCGACATCTCCGAATGTGACCGGGGTCATTCCTATCTTGAGGAACCGTTCGAATGGCCAGAGGTCCATCTTGGATAGGACCCCGTTCTTCATGATGACCGAGGAACCGGGCGGCACTGAAGCTGACCACATGCCCTCGTCGTTGAACACCCCAACGACCAGATTGTCCAGCTCGCGCACGTCATGCATGACCTTGGCCACGCCCTCGACCTGGCGCTTTTCCTTGAGGCCGAACTGCAGAGCGTACTCCTTGGCATAGATGTGACCATAAGAACCGGCCCCATGAACGACGATCTTCTCCTCGCCGGTGGACATCATCTCGCGTGCGAGCCTGCGGACCGCTCCCTCCCGGAACGTCCGGTAGGTGGTCTTGTCGGTGATGACGCTGCCCCCGAGCTTGACCAGTATCATTAGGACTCAATCGAGCATGAATCCGTCGATATAAAAAATGTTCTGAGTGTTATTTTTCGAACCTGGCTCCGCACTTGGCGCAGACCGGGTCGTTGTCCGCCGCCACGGCACCGCAATCGGGGCATTGGTATGCTGTCTTTACCTCGGTCCCGCACTTGCGGCAGAAGACATCGTCCTCGGACACCTCTGCTCCGCAGGTCGGACATACCCGCATGCGCTCAATGGGCTTGCCGCACTTGGCGCAGAAATTGTCATCATCACGGACCTCAATCCCGCAATTGGCGCACAAGGCTACGCTTGAGGAATCCTTCACGATGTCCTTCTTGACTGTCTTGATAGGAGGGGTGATCTCCGGGGTCTTTTCCTTGGCTGGCTCGGTTGAAGCCTCGGCGCCCTTCTTGGCCTTTAGTGATTTCCTTAGCGCCATATCATAATCCTTGCCCTCGAACGCCATCTTGGCCTCGTCCAGTAGGCATATCGACCCTGAGACGTCCTTGCCTTCCGCTGCGCAACGATCGATCTCGTCGCGGGCGGTATCCATCATGAACTTCGATTCCAGATAGTTCGGGGGCAGTTTCTTGGCCTCACTGATCTTGGGCTGCTCGGGCAACGTCTCATCGGACGGCGTGGGCTCGCTCTCTGTTAAGGGTCCGAGTTCAATCTTCGCCATTGGAGCGTTGGCCAGGTAGTCTTTGGCGCGCTTTGCGGAATCGGAACATTTGAGGTAGTCGCCGCGGTTGTAGGCGAGCTCTGACTCGATTAGCATCCTGTCCGCCTCAGAGGTGTCCCGGCCCCTCTCCCTTAACGTCGATGAGACAGCCTGAGTGGTCGTCATCGCGTTATAGGCATCATCCCTATCCAGCGCCATTTCGATGGCGTCGTCCCTCTTGGGTCGAAGATACTTAAACTGGATGAAAAGAGCTACGACCAGAACTATTCCCAATATGACTATCAGAGCCAGTTCGAATGTATCCAGATGATTCGCCCCCTGCGCGCCTGCTATGGGAGCCACAGAATATCAAGATATCAAACTTGTGCTCACGATGACACAAATTGATGAGCAAAAAACTAGAGAGAATAAGAATGGCTGACAGCTTTCGGAGGTTCCCGTGGGCTCGCGCACCACAGTACAACGCCGAACGACGGCAGGCTTAGCTTCTGGGTTCGGATGAGACCAGGCGTATCCCCGCCTCTTTGGCCGTCATACCATTCTTAGGCCACCGAAGCAAA
>JBEKDM010000016.1:0-26015 GCA_050014375.1 Methanomassiliicoccales archaeon
GCCTTGTCGAATTGTGACGACCACCGTGCCGCCTCTCCTTGAGCAGAATAGATCCTGGCGGCATATTTCTCGGCAGGTGCGGTGATGACGGAAAGGAGATCATGGAGATCCTTGTCCGGAACCATCAAGAGCTCCGGTCCCTTCGATGCGACCATCATCTCCGCTTCCTTGACCCGACCGGCCTGGACCAGGTGGTAGAGCCTTTCCCGGCTGTTGCCTTCCTTCAGCCAGTAGTCGGCGGCAAAGCTATGGTATTGTTTGAGCTCGAGCTTGGATACGAGTGTGGGGATCGAGGTCCTGAGCGTCTCCGGAACATCCACCATGCTGTTCTTATCCTCGGGCAATAGCGATATGCTCGTTTGCGGTAGCGACGACCGCTTGAACGGCTTTCTGAAAACGCATGCCTGTGCGAGGATGGGGTGGAAACTCGGGTCCAGAGACTCCCAAAGTTCGGGCCCCTGGCATTTTTTCAGGTCCAGGAGCGGTTTTATCTGGATGCCCTCCCTGTCCGCATATGCCTTCAGGCTGTTGGCCTTGTCCTCGCCTGCCTTATTTAGGTAATATACCTTCCTCTTGGTGTTCCCCCTGCGAATGTGGGCGATCCTCTCCTCCACAAAGGTCGACTCTTTCAATTTCTTCAGCTCGATCGCGGCGTGCGCCCGTGAGATCCTAAGCGCCTCGGCGATGCCGTCTTGGCTTACGTCGATGGGGGCATCGAAGTCGTCCTTGAACTTTGAGTACTGAGCAAGATGGAGGATTATCCTCTCGCCGATGGTGACTGGGCTCGGCATGTTGATCGAATCGGAAAAAAGCTATTTCATGCTATGTCGCTAATTATTACATGTAATGTTTTTGAAGGTCGAGATTAGAAAGTTTATTCTTGAAGTAACGTTTGGGGTCTCCTCATGAGGCTTTTTGTATGCAGCTTGGAGGACGTCGCCAGCGTTAATATTCGTGACAGGCTGCTCGAAAAAGGTGATTTCGTAGTAAGGGGAGAGTATGAAGGAAGCCTCGTCAAGTGCATTGGCGACACCGCCATGATCACGATCAGGGAGAAACACCTCTTCGCCGACAATATCGATCAGCACTTCAGTGACAGGCTTGGCGTCAAGGTCGACGAGGTCGTGTTCCTGTCCAAGCACCGTTCCGAGTCAGGCATTCCCACCCTGACCGTGCATCCCATCGGCAACTATGGCAATGCCGAGTTCGGTGGCAAGAAAGGGATGCTTGTCCGTTCCGCGCCCCACCTGATGACCTCGTTGTTGCGGGGACTCAAGGCCAACGCCGTGGAGCTTCCGTTCCAGGTCTCCTTTGAGACCACTCATCACGGGCCTTCTCTGAAAAAGCCCACGCTCTTCATTGAGATCGGCAGCGACAAGACCAACTGGGAGAACCAGCGCGCCGCACAGGTCATTGCGAAAACCCTCCTGGATGTCGACGTGCAGGAGTATCCCATCGCCATAGGCATCGGCGGCGGCCACTATGCCCCGAGGTTTACGGAGATAGCTTTGTCAAAGAAGATTTCGTTCGGCCACCTGTTCCCGAACTATGCCATGGAAGAAATGACCGAGGAGCGGTTTTCGGAGACGGTCGTCAACGCAGCAAATGCGAGCTCGGCCACTCTGGCATACATTCACAAGAAATCCATGCCTAAGGCGAAAGCAAATCATATCAAGGAGATCGCCGAGTCCTGCGGGCTCAAGGTCGTCGAAAGTGCCGACCTGGAACCGATCGAACCGGCCTAGTCCAGTTCCGCCCCGCAAACAGGACATTCGTCCCAGTTGGGCTTGACCTGGGCGCCGCATTTCGGGCATTTCATGCCCTTGCCCTTAGGCTTTTCCGGGGGCATGACATACTCATTCTCTTCGGTCGAACCTCTGCTCTTCGCCCAACGTTCCGGTAGCTCGCTTTTCTCCTCGTCCCTCATGACATCAGCGAACAATATCAACGATCCGGCGATCGCCAGCACCGCCCCGAAAACGGATAGGAACACGCCGGGACCGTAACCGGAGCCAGCCCCCGATGGGTTGATCACTAGGTCCTGCAGCCAGAACACCGATATGACCGAAACGACTGAAGTAACCAAGGCCAGAACGAGAGTGACCACGGCTACCTCTCGCTTCCACCTGCCCTCGACGATTATACGTGAGAGCTGGGCGACCGAAGTTACCGCCACTGCAATGCCGCCGAAGGGTATGATCCAAAGGAATACGAAATTCCCGGAGATCTTGCCCAGGTCCACGATGTACCTATGATCGACGGTTGAACCCGGCATCTTGATGTCGGCCCAGCTGACCGCGGCTGATAGTGCGAACAGAACACCGGCGAGAATACAAAAGGCGACGCCCACCATAAGGGCGTCCTGATAGGTCGAGTGAGGTCGTTTGGCCTTCTCGATCCTTTTTTCAAGCTTTTTCTCCTTGGCGTCGGAGCCCCCACCTAGCTTCATATCGAAGAGGCATGCGCGTCCAGGCCGATAATGTTATTGCATTTAGTCAGTGACAAGCGTACCTTTGATCTCCTTGCCTTGTATCGCCGCCCTCATCTCCTCCATGTTCCGGCCATTGATGATGTAGATGGGTATATTGGCCTGGGTTGCGATGGAAGCCCCAAGAGGATCGAACACGTGTGAAGGGCCGGCGCAATGCATTCCCCGGTTGACCAGCAGGTTCAATTCCGCATGGGTGATGGTGTGGAGGCGCTTTGCGTCCTTCACCTTCTTCGGGTCGGCGGTGAAAGCAGCGTCGACGGAGGTCCCGTTGACGATCCTTACGGCACTCACCTTCTCCGCCAGCATGGCACTGACAGCGTCGGTGGTGTGGCCCGGGACGGTTCCGCCCATGACCACGATCTTGCCGTCGGATGAGGCCTTTTCCGCTTCCTCGACCGTGGTCGGGATCTTGTCTGCGGCCAATTCACCAAGGGACAAAGAAACAAGCTTCGCGTTGATCCGAGTGGTCATTATCCCGAGCTCGTCCAACTCCCTCTCGCTCGCGCCGATGCCGCGACCGGTGGTGATGTAATAGCGGGCCACCTTACCTCCGCCGCAGACTAGCAGCAAGCGGTGCTCGGAAGACATTTCCTTGAGCAATCTGGAAAGGTTGGACAGGTGATCGGCATCATCTTCCTCCGGGATCAGCACCGAACCGCCCAACGAAACAACGACAGTATCCATGTGGGCACCAACAGCTTTATGTGGGTAATTGTTACTGCTAGAAAAAACCATAGGTTGTCATAGAAATGCAAGTTGACATTCAAGGGGAGCAGCTCTCCGACCGCCAGAAGTACGACTTCAAAAGGGCGTTGGAAGAGATAAGGACCCTCAAGGGAAGGGGCACCGAGCTGATCTCTGTTTACGTTCCGCCGAACAAGCAGATATCCGACGTAGCCGCATACCTGCGCGAGGAGTTCTCACAGTCGTCGAACATCAAGTCCCAGGGGACCAGAAAGAACGTCCAAGGGGCCATCCAGTCGATCCTGGCGAGGCTCAAGTACTTCAAGGCGCCGCCGGCCAATGGAGTGATATTCTTCGTCGGCGAGGTCGCCGCGGGCGGCGATCAGACGCGCATGGTGCAATACGTCCTGGAACCGCCAGAGCCGATCACCACTTTCCTTTACCGATGCGACTCAGATTTCTTCCTGGAGCCGTTGTCGGACATGCTCCTGGAAAAGAAGGTCTATGGGCTGATCGTCATCGACCGAAGCGAGGCCACGCTGGGCTTCCTCCGGGGAAAGAAGATCACAGTCATACGGAACTTCGCATCGCTGGTGCCTTCGAAGCACCGCATGGGAGGTCAATCGGCGCAAAGGTTCGAGCGTCTGATCGAAATCTCCGCCAACGAGTTCTACAAGAAGGTGGCCGACATAGCCACCGAATCACTGCTCTCCCTGGAAGGTCTCCAGGGCATACTGATAGGCGGTCCGGGACCGACCAAGGACTACTTCGCCTCTGAAGGGTACCTGCACCACGAGCTGCAGAAGAAGGTGGTCGACACCTTCGACATCGGTTACACCGACGAATATGGCCTGAAAGAGCTGGTGGATAAGGCCAAAGAAAGGTTGTTGGACATGGACCTGATGCGCGAGAAGCGTCTGATCCTGCGCCTGTTGGAGGAGATACGGAAGAACGAGGGTTCGCTGGCCACATACGGTGAGGACCAGGTACGTGCTGCAATAAAGATCGGAGCGGTCGAGGTCCTGCTGCTTTCGGAAGGGATCCGGAAACGTAGGCTCACCATCGAATGTTCTTCTTGCGGCACGGTGAGCGAGATATCGGTGGCCGAAGTTCCCAATGTCGTTCAGTGTCCCAAGTGCAATGCCAATGCCAGCGTCGCCAAGAACATGGACATTGTGGACGACCTGTTCGAGCAGGCGGAAGCGATGGGCACCAAGGTGGAGCTCATTTCCAGCGACTCGGAAGAGGGGGATATGCTGCTGAAAGCTTTCGGTGGCATAGCCGCCCTGCTCCGATACTCCACCGGGTGATCTCAATGGACGCGATGGGTCAGTTCAAGGATGAGGTGATGTTGACGGTCACCGCCGCCCTCGAAGCGATGGGCATCAAGGTCCTGTTCGATCTGGAGGCCCCGGACCCGGAAAAGGCCGATCTGGCCATACCCTGTTTCCCTATGGCCAAGGCCCTGCGCCGGAATCCGGTGGAGATCGCCAACGACATCGCCTCGAGATTGCAGCCGATGCCTACGATAGAGAAAGCATGGGCCGACCGCGGTTATCTCAACTTCAAGGTGAATGAGGACTTCCTCGCCTCGACCACTGTCAGTGAGATCATCTCGAAGATGGGTTCTTATGGTCATGGAGAGCCGAAGGATACGCAGGTCCTGCTCGAGCACACATCGGTGAACCCCACAGGGCCGCTGCACGTGGGCCGGGCCAGGAACCCGCTTATCGGTGATACGCTGGCCCGTTGCTTACGGAGTTGCGGCTACGGCGTTACCACCGAGTACCTGGTTAACGACGTGGGTAAGCAGGTCGTGCTGCTGACCTGGGGCGTTCATAATGTGCCAGAATCGGAGGTCCCGCTCACCGAGAGGAACAAGGACGACCACCGCCTGGTTGGTTTTTATCAGAGGGCCAACCAGATGATGGAGGCGGAGGTAGAGGTCCAGGAGCAGATCTCCGGGATGCTGAGGCGGTTCGAACAGGGCGACCAGCAGGTCATAGAACAGGTGCGTGAGACGACCGAAATGATGCTGAACGGCATCCGCACCTCGCTCTCGCAGGTCGGCGTAGAGATCGACAATTACACCTGGGAATCACAGTTCATCCTCGATGGCAGCGCCAAAGAAGTGGTCGAGCTGCTGAAAAAGACCTCCTTCTGCAAGGAGGAGAACGGTGCGTTCTATCTGGACCTGGAGACATTCGGCATACATGGGAAGAGCACGAAGTTCTTCTTCACCCGGGCCGACGGCACCACGCTCTATACCACCAGGGACATCGCCTATCACCTGAACAAGTTCACCCGGGCCGACGTGCTGATCAATGTCCTGGGCGAGGACCAGAAGCTGGGACAGCAGCAGTTGGCCGCAGCGCTCAAGATATTGGGGCGGAACTGCGTCCCGGAATGCGTCTTCTATTCGTTCGTCTCGCTGCCCGAGGGGCGCATGTCCACCAGGAAGGGAGTGGTGGTCTATCTGGATGACCTCATAGACGAGGCGGTCGACCGTGCCTATGAGGAAGTGAAGGTGAGGCGGCGTGATCTATCCGAGGAGAAGATGCGGCAGATCGCCAGAGACATCGGTAGCGGTGCGATTCGCTACAACATCCTCCGGGTGCAGGCGGAAAAACAGCTGGTGTTCAAGTGGGAAGAGGCGCTCAACTTCGAGGGGAACAGCGCCCCGTTCGTTCAGTATGCCCACGCAAGGGCATGCAGCATCCTGCGCAAGGTGGAGTCCTACGACCGCGGTGCGGACGCCGGAAAACTCGTCGACCCATACGAGAGAAAGCTTATCCGTATATTGTCGTTATACCCCTCGGTTGTCAGGGAGGCAGGGGAGAAAAGGCGAGTCCATTTGCTACCCGCATACGGGCACGAGGTCGCGGCGGCGTTCAACCAGTTCTATGGTTCCGTTCCGGTCCTCAAGTCTGGAGAGCTCCAGGATGCGAGGTTGTGCCTCGTGGAATGCTCGATGTGGGTGCTCAGGAACACGCTGGGGAACCTCGGCCTGGTGGCTCCGGAGGAGATGTAATGGTGGATATCAGGGCACTAAAGGAAGAGGACAGAGGGCACGTTCGAGCGCTTGAATTGTTCTGCGTTAGGGAGTACCTTGAATCGGCATTGAAGAAGAACTGGGACACCCTCCCTCAGGAGCTTATCGACCAGCTCGGCGCATCGGCCAAGGGCTCGTTCGATTTCTACAAAGATGCCGGTCTCAGCTACGTCGCCATCGAGGACAAGCAGATCATCGGGTTCGTCTTCGCCCAGATGGTACACCACGTCTTCAACGTGGAGAAGGTGGTCTGGATCGAGGGTCTGATGGTCCACCCCATGCAGCGGAGGAAGGGCATAGGCTTCAAGCTCCTCAGGAAGGTCTCCGCCGAGGGCAAGAAGAAAGGGGCCAAGGCCGTCCAGAGCGTCATATTGCAAGACAGTCAGAGTGCCATCTTGCTGCACAAGAAGGTAGGCTTCTTCATCGACGCCAGGAAGCTCGCGTTCCTGGACCTCGAGTCGTTCGAGTGATCACCGCTGGAACGTGAAAACCTCTTTCCCGTATTTCTCTTCCGATAATTTTCTAGCCAATGCATGCTCTTCGGCCGACAGGGTTCCGTTCTCGATCCTTACTCCGAACGTTCTTTCGAACCCTGCGATGAGGGCTGTTTTCACCTCGAACATGTTGACCGGTCTGCCCAGTTCCAGCGAGACCGAGGTCATGCCATCCCTGTTCCTTGGCTTTCCCGGCCGTTGGCGGATGACCCGCATCATCGTTTCCAGGTCGGAATCGATGACGACCGTCCCGTGCTGTAGAACGACCCCCGCCTTCCTGGTCTGGGCACTGCCGGAGATCTTCCGACCGTTCACGACAACATCGTTGAGCGGCTTGTGCTCAGCCTCGATCCCCAAGCTCTTCAGCGCGTTCACCACGCCACTGCAGATCAGAGGATAGGATTCCCTCGGGTTCTCCGGCACCACTCCTGCTTCGACAGTCACGGTGTATATGATCTGCCCGGGGTCCGTGAAGATCGCGCTCCCCCCGGACAGGCGTCTTACAACATCGATGCCCAGATCATGGCAGAGCTCGAGGTCGATGCATTCCGAGGCCTTCTCGAAGTAACCCAACGATATGGTCGGGCGATCCCGGGAGTAGAAGCTGAGCGTGTTCCCGACCGACCCTTTCGAACGGAAGGTCAGGATGGCCTCGTCCACCGCCGCGGTGAGCGCGGGACTCATGCTTCCCAGATCGACGACGCGCCAGGCCATGACCGACAGACCGGTTGATGGATAGATAAAGGGTTTGCCGGTCCCATACCGGTGTTACTTCTTGATTTTGAAGATCCTCTTGCGGAAAACGAACAAGACCGCGGCCACGATGACGACCAGCGCGATCACGATCGCCACCATCGGCAATATCGATCCCGGTTCCCCAACCGTTAGGCTCTGTTTCGCCGTGTTGTCCACGCTCTTGACCTCGTCGACCGAGTAAGCGACAGCCTCCAGGTTGAAGGCCCCATCCGTAGCGAACGTGCAGTTCAAGCTGATGTATCCAGTCTCTCCCGGGCCAAGGTGATCGGTCGTCATTCCGTTAACGTACAGCTGGGATGAGTTGCCGATCTCCTGCCGGCCGCCGGAGAGGTCGATCAGGTAGAACACGGCATACATTCCGGTTGCGGTGCTATTGCCCACGTTGATCAGGTTCAGTCTGACTATGACCTTATCCCCCGCTGCGTAGCTTGTCGGATCGACGGTGATCGAGAGCGTTCTCAGGTCAGGGCGGGGACCATACAGCACTGTGAAACTCTTGGTGATGTTCCCTTCGTTGCCGTTGGCATCGGTCGCTACCAGTTTGACCTTGTATGCACCGGCGATCGAGAAGGTGTGGTTGACATATATTCCATCACCGGTCGTACCGTCCCCGAAATCCCAAAGGAAGGAGGAGATGCTTCCGCTATTGTCCGTGCTGGCGGTGGCGTTGAAGGTCAGCATCGTCCTCTCCATGGCTATCGTGCCTTGATCGATATTGTCGATTTCGGCCGACATGCGGGGTACCGGGGCTTCAGTGTCGTTGACAATGGCGGTCATCGACCGGGATCCGACATGGCCGACACTGTCGGTCACGTTGAGCCACACTGTGAACGTTCCAGCCTTGGAGAAGGCATGGGTTACGTTTTGCAATGCGGACGGAAGTATCGTGACAGGGTTCGTACCGTCCCCGAAGTTCCACCGGTATTGGTGGATCGCCCCATGGGTCGGATCAGATGGGCCAGTGATGTAGTCGGTGGTCAGCGACTGCCCGAAGCTCAGAGTCTGTTTCTGGTTGGCATAGATCGTTGTGATCGCCACCCCGTCCTGTGTGATCACCGGGATCGGCTTCTGATCGTCCACCTTGACGTTGATCCTCGCCGAGGAGGTGAGGTTGGCGATGTCCTTGACCATCAACGTCACGTTCCGGTAATATGTGGCCTGTGTGAACGTGTGCCTTACGCTGGAAGCGGTGGAGGTCACGTTGGCGGTCCCGTCGCCAAAGTTCCAGATATAGGTGAGCGGGTTCAGGTTCGGATCGTATGACCCGGCCGAGGAGAATATCATCTCCGAATTGTTGGCCACGATATAGTAGTCGTACGTGGCGTTCACGCTGACGTAGTAGCAGTATGAAGCAGGTCCGGTCACTGCGCCTATGGCGATGGGACCGACACTGCGCTGGTAGACCATGATAGCAGATGGGTTGGTCGGGTCTCCGTTTATCTTCATGGTGGAGATGATGCTGACATTGAGGTTGCCTTGAATCGCCAATCGGGATGGGCTGTTCACTGTCGCACCGGTGGTGATCTCATAGGGCGACGGAGGAGAGATCCAATAGGTGTAGCTGATGGCGGCGGTGTTGTACTCGACATCGACGTTGACATTATAGCTGCTCGCGCCCAGTGCTATCTGGGCCCCGTTGACATTGTAGTCATCGATGATCGACATCGTGACCGGCAAGGTTGAATTGACCGGACCGGTGATGCCCGACATGATGACCGATGTGGTCCCTGGTATGGATAAATAAGATTCTGAATTGACCTGGAGCAGGTCCACGGTCGATACCTGGTATGGGCCCAAGGAAGCGATCGCCTGTCCATACCTAGCCATCTCGGCGGTGTTCAGAACTCCGTCCCCGTTTCCATATGCCAGCTCCGCCTGGATGCGCATGCTTGGAATAGAGCTGTATGGCAATCCCGGCACCGGGGAATCGAATGCAAGTGTATGACTGTCATTTATGGATAGATGGTTCCAGTCATTCGCATAGAACGACATTCTCGTATCATATTGCATCGATGTCCTCATCAGCATTGTAATATCGTCCAGTGCGGTCCCGACTATCTTGACCTCTGATTGGTAGGTCTTGCCAAGGTCGGCACTGACAAGCAGGACATAGGTCTCAGGCATAGCGTCGAACGATATGTTCTGGTTGAATGTCCGCCCCTCGACGATCCTGGCCGCCGGATCTACTCCCGTGCCATTCTTCAGGACAAGGAATCCCTTAAGGTTGTTCAGGACCCCATTCCCGAAACTGACCTTGACCGTGTAATTGTAGTGTGTCGTCGCGCTCATATTGACGTGCAACGTCGAAGACAACACAACGACCGTTATATTGCTCACGTTGGTCCGGTAGCCAGATGCCTTTGCGATCATCCTGTAGGTCCCGGTCGGTATGTTCAGGGTGACGTTCCCTGAGGTCCCATGGGCGGAGAAATCGGTGGTCGCCGCCCCATGAGTTTCGGATTGCAGCAAAATAGAAGGATCGGTGACCGCAATCATTCCATCGGTCATGTTGAATGTAACCTGGCCAAGTGTCCCTAGCTGTTCCAGGACAACCGGAGCACGGATGTCCTGAAGCCCATCGACCCTAAACGTTCCAGGCATTTGGTAATCATAATAGTTGGTGGCGTTGACCCTCAACTGGTACATGCCCTGCATCGCAATGAAGGTCGCGTTGCCATCCGATCCGGTCAAGGCGCTGACGGAAGGTATCCTGCCGTAGGGATCGGACAGTACTACAGTGGCCCCGGCCAGGTGGTTCGCGCCATCCTTGACCTCGACAATGATATGTTTGCCGTTTGGGACGGCGCTAGCCGAGTCTGCAGGCAACAATGCCATCGAAGCGATTATCATTGACATTACAAGCAAAGCTGAAACAAAACTCAACGGACCGAGCTTCCTCACGCAATCCCTCCGCACCCTGGTGTTCGCACCACGGGGAGAATATGGAGTACAATGGTGGAAGTAACATAAAGAAGTTGAGCTACCTCTGGCCATGGCCAGGACCCATTGGATGTGGATGTGCGATCGGCTCAGGTGACGATCTCATCCACACGTTCCTGTTCTATTGCCCGTCTGACCTCCAGGGCAAGCCTTCTCCCGGTGGACATGTTGGTTCGCCATATCGAATTACCGTAGGCGTGACCGACCGCCATGTGCACGTTGGTGCCTCCTCCGATCCTCGGGGCGACGTCATAGATAAAGAACTTGAGGTCCTTGTCGACGCAGGTCTGGAGGCAGAACGGCCCGATGATCCCGGGACTGAAATGCCACTTGCAGGCCTTGACGTACCTTTCTGCCAGGTCGAACGCATTCTCCAACAGCGACTCTCGTAGTGTGGCGGAGTTGTGGCCGCAGACAGTGTATTCCGGAATGCGCTGCTTGTCGTTCAGCGCCAGCTGTTGTTCCGCAGGTAACCGCACGTGCCCGTCCAGAGAGCTTTCGAAGCGCCAGTCGACGCCGATCAGCTCGATCTTCGAGCCCTCCTCCTCGAGCGGCGAATAGAAGAAGTCCAGATTGAAGACCGGCCCGATGATGTACTCTTCCATGCGGGCCCCTGCCAGGTTCTCTTCCTCGATGACCCCCTGGGCTATGAGCTTGTCCGCCTTGGAGCGGTACTCTTCGAACGAAGAGGCAGTGAAGAAACCCCTTTCCAGCTTCTTTTTGGCGTGATGCAGCTTAATGATCGTGAGAGCGCTGATGTCCTCAGGTTTGGACACCTTCCTAGGCGAAGGCATGCCCGCCTCGTTCAGCAGCCAATAGTAGTCCTGCGGGCCGCCCCGGTCCTCGCTCCTCAGTAGGTTCCTGGAACCAACCAATGGCACAGCGAAGTCGTTCTCGACGGCATCGATGCTGCAATATGAGGTGAACGAACGGTTCGGAACGAACAGAGCGTTCTTGGCGGTGAGCTGGTCCATGACATTCTTGGATATCGTGTCCTTGAACTTCTTGACCATGATGGCCTCGTCGACCATGCCCCGCCGTACACTGCCGTCCTGGTTGCGGTAGGCCTTGAAGTACCTGGTATACGTCTGATCTCGGCCTTCCTCGCACACCGCCAGGGTGCGGAATCCTTCTTCAACCGCCCCATCGCACACATCCAGTGCCGAATGGGATGCCAGGACGCCGATCTTGGCGTTTTTGAGGTCGTAGGATTCCAGCTTGCCGAGAACTTGTTGCCGGTCGATCAAATCGATCACTTCCGTCAATTGGGTATGCTGATTGGAATTAAAACTTGTCGCTGCTTCATGCCAAGTTCAGGATGATGATCATGACCATAAGCGATATAGCCCCGACCGCGTCGATGGCCGAGGAGGTCAGCGGGATGCTGTGGTCGTCGGGGTCCAGCGCGAACTTGTACGTATAGATGGCAACGTAGTAGGAGATGAAGTTCAGGATGGTGACGGTGATCAATCCGGCGGACATCGACAGGAGGACCATCTCCAGCAGGCCGGGCGAGCTCAATCCAAGAAGCACTGACACGAAATGCGCGGTCACTCCTACCAGAATGAAGACCCATATGGAAAAGATGTAGATGATGGCAAAGTTCTCCCAGGTGACCCGGTTCGGAGCCCGTGTCGGCTCGAGCAGACCCATGTGCAGCATCGAGGAGAGCCGGGAAGTGAGTATCCCGCCAAGTGCGTTCGCATCCTCCAGGAACGGAGGGATGAGGACTAGCAAAGCCGGCAATGTCACCAGACCCTCTATCTGGTTCTCAATGGTAAGGCCCGCGGCGATGTCCAGAATGATGCATATGGAGAGGACCGGGGCACTCTGCATGATGATCCTTTTGGTCTCGCTCTTCTTCATTTTGTACGCTCGGTATGCCAAATAGACCGCCAGCGCCAGGAATAGAAGGGAGAACACCAGGACATAGGATGACAGGAATGGGCTCAGCGACCCGGTTACTATCAGGGCGGCGATAAAGAGCATCGGAAGCGTTACGATGTCACCGGCCGCGGTAATGATCGGCGCTGAGATGTTGTCGATGTCCCATCCGCGACGATACCCTATCGACGCCACCAGGATGTTTATCAGCACAATGACTAAGCCGGCTAAGGCACCACCCAGTACGGAAATGAATACGAAATCCTCGATCGAGATGCTGTTCACGCCAAGTGCGACGGAGATCACTTTGGCCATGACTCCCATAAGGAATGACATGACCATGGTCAGGAGGAGTGACGCCTCCAGGTTCTGGCGCAGCATGCTGCCGCGCTTCAGCGACATCTCGAATGTGCCGACGTGCATGGCGGTTCCCAGCCTGCTGCCCAACGCCCCGAAGATGTTTCCCCTCATTCCGATAGCTGGCGGTATGAGGATCATCAGTCCGGGAAGCAATGCCAAGGTGTCGGTCATGAAACCCAGGGTCGCCCCAGCCGCCAGGTCTCCTATCGATGAGATGACCAGTCCGATGAAGCCGAGGGTGAACACGCTCTTGTTACGGCCGAAAAAGCTGCGTATTCGCTCGGTAGATGCCATCCCGTAACCCTCTCCCTGCATGAGCATATTCATCCTATATTTGATATTCGAAATTCAGAGTCCAGCCGACGGGTTCGACCAAGCGGCGTGGGCAACAGATAAATATCAAAGAATAGGATTGAAGGTAGTCCACGTTTCAGGGCAGGCTGAGGTTTACCTGTCATGACTTGGTGGAAGGTCGGGATTAAATTCAATGTGCTGGGAGCGATTCAGCGTCGTCTTGTATGTGAACGATAGAGGCAATGCCATTCGCATAATTTCAGAGGTAGATGCGAAATGAGCGAGCATCACGAGCACATTCCCGACAGGACGGAGATATCACATACCACCGTCCGCGAGCTCCTCACCGAGATGAAGGACATCTCCGAGGTAATGGTCGACCTGGCGTATGCCGCGATCATGTTCGATTCGGAGGAGATCGCCGAAGAGGTAGCGCATCTGGAGGAACGGATGCATACCCTGAACTACGAGATCAGGATCAAGGCCATGCTCTCCGCCAGAACTTATAACGAAGCGGTGAAGATAGCCGGTCTTCTGCAGGTGGCCGCAGCGGCCGAGTCAATATCCAATGCCGCCGGGGACATCGTCACTTTGTCGGGAGTAGACCAATCTAAGAAACCATTCCTATCTTTTGTGCTCAAGGAGGCCGAGGAGAAGATCAGGCGTCTCAATATATCGGAAAACTCTGACATGGTCTCCCGGAGCATCGCAGATCTTAGCATCGAGTCTGAGACCGGCATGCGGGTCATAGCCATCAAGCGCGGTAAACGCTGGATATACGACCCTGAGGACGATACGGTTCTCAAGGCCGGGGACGTTATTATCGTAAGGGGAACGGAAAGCGGTTCCGAACTGCTCCGCAAGCACGCTTCCGGTGAGACGAAGTGGCCGGTCTATCCGATTGAGGAGGGCGAGTAACATGGACGAACTGGACCTGATGCTGCTGGAACTCAAGGACACGTCCGAGCTGATGATCGATCTGGCTTACTCTTCTTTGCTGTACAACAACCGCGATATCGCGGAAGAGGTCTTCGAGATGGAGGAAGCGCTCGACGAGATGGCCATGGAGATACAGAAGAAGGCCATCGAAAGGGCGGTCAAGGACTCCGATCCGGACAAAGCCTTTGCGGTCATTAAACTGGCGATGTCGGTCGAGGAGATCTCCGACGCTGCCAGGCAGATAGCGGATGTCGTCTTACATGACGTCGAACCGCACCCGGTGATCGCACTCTCTCTGAAGGAGAGCGAATCCATAATCACCAGCGCATCGGTCGTGGAGAGTTCAGACCTGGCTGGCTCCACGTTGGGGGACACCAAGCTGGCCAACCAATGCGGCATGTGGGTAGTGGCGATCAAAAGGGGGCGGAAGTACATCTACGGTCCGGATAAGACCACTCGAATATCTCCAGGGGACCTGTTGTTCGCCAGGGGCCCTCAGGACGGAGAATCTTGCTTCCGGGACATCGCCTCCGGCGCGGCGCATCTAGAAGCGATCTAGATTGGATGTTTAGAGCAACATTAAAACGACTGGTCCTAGAAGGAGATGAAGTAGCCCCGGGCAGATTCGAACTGCCGTCGCTGGCTCCAGAGGCCGGCATGATTGACCGCTACACTACGGGGCTGTGAAATGTGGGTAAAAAGTTCTTGGTCTTTAACCTTTTGCTTCCCGCATTGTCTACTTCTTATGGGACCTCAAGGCCTTCAGGATGCGCTCATAGACCCCGCCGATATCCCCTTGACCATCGATACGCACTAAGATCTGTTTGTTGTAATAATATCTGGTCAGAGGCAGTGTCTTCTCCTTGTATACGCGGAGCCTTTCCCGAACCACTTTTTCCGAATCGTCGTTCCTCTGGATAAGATCAGAACCGCACTTGTCGCACTTACCCGCGACCTTCGGCGGATTGAACTCCAGGTGGTAGACCGCGTTGCACGCTTTGCATACCCTTCTCTCGGTGAGCCTCTTGACCAGGAGCTCTTCGTCGACCTCCAGGTCGATGGCCATGTCCACGGTTATGATCTGGTCCAGCATCTTGGCCTGCTCGACGGTCCTCGGGAAACCGTCCAGGATGACGCCCCCGGTCAATCCGGTGAGCTTCTCCTTGATCAAGTCCCCGACCAGCAGGTCCGGGACCAATCCGCCGGATTCCATGAAGGATTTCGCCTTCAAGCCCAACGGGCTGCCTTGTTTGACCGCTTCCCTGAGCAGGTCGCCGGTGGAAATCTTGGTGAAATTGAGCTCGGCGCACAGCCTCTCGGTCTGAGTGCCCTTTCCAGATCCCGGCGGTCCAAGGAGAACGATCTTGAGGTCCATGGCGTAGGAACGGACTTCAAATAAATAAATCATGCGAATGCTTGACACTGTCGGCCAGATGTTTGCCGTAGGTCGTCTACCGGCTACCATATCTATTTATGATTTCTCGATTGTCATGGTCTCCATGATCAAGGGTAAGCACGTCGGAATCCGCCCGCTCCAGTCCGATGATGCCTGGATCCTTTTCAAGTGGTTCAATGACCCTAAGGTGACCGAACACCTCGGCATTCGGGAACCACGACCCTCGATCTCCATGGAAGAGGAGATGGAGATAGTACAGGACAAGATCGGGAAGCGGTCGGTCCGGCCATTCCTGGTGCAAGACCTGGACCTGAACGTGCCGGCAGGCTTGGCCGAGCTTACCCACATCGATGTCAAGAACGCATCGGCCAAGGTCTTCCTGGTGATCGGGGAGCCGGAGCTTTTCACCGACGGTTTCTTTTTGGAGTCCCTCGGTCAGGTCACCGACGTAGCATTCCGGACCATGAACCTGCACCGTTTGGAGGTCCGGATCCCGGCCTACGATGAACATTTTATCAGGCTCTACACATCATCCGGATTTCATATGGAGGGCCGGCTCCGCCATGACCATTTCCGCCACGGTTCATATGTGGACTCCGTCATAATGGCTAAGATCCACGACGCCGGGGAGATGAACTGATGCTCGAGGGAGAGATGGTCAGGTTGTTGGCCGTTGACCGGGAGAACCTGCCCAAGTTCCTTGGCTGGGTGAACGACCCGGAGGTGACCCAGTTCCTGATGGTGGATCCGCCCCTTGGCATGGAGCAGGAGGAGGCTTGGTTCGAGGGACTTCGGGACCGCGAGGCCATGATCTTCACCATACAGACCAAGGAAGGCGATGTCATCGGCAATTGCGGTCTGGAAAAAATCTCCTGGAAGGACCGGAAGGCGACGTTGGGCATCATGATCGGTTCCAAGATGCACTGGGACAAGGGCTACGGCACCGACGCGGTCAAGACGCTTCTCCGGCTTTGTTTCGCCGAGCTGAACCTGATGCGTGTGTGCCTGATATTCGACCAAAGCAACGTCCGGGCCCAGCGCGCCTACGAGAAATGCGGTTTCCACCGGGAGGGAGTTATGCGCGCTTTCCGGTATAAGAACGGTGCCTATGTCGACGAGGTCCTCATGTCCATCATCCAGCCAGAATGGCTGCAGATGCAGAAAAAGGCCTGAAGCATTTTCAGTTGTTCGCGTCCTTGATGCCGGGGGCTCCCTTCTCCAGCAGGAACTCGACGATGCGGTTGTAGATCTTCGGGTAACATAAGTCCTCTCCCGATTCAAGCGAGGGGTTGTCGTTCACCTCGATCACATATGCCCCGTCCTCGCATTCTTTGATATCGACGCCGTAGAGCCCATTCCCTATCGCCTTGGCGGCCTTCAGGCCGGCCTCGAGCACGGATGACGGTATCTTGGCTATGGGAACGCTCTCCGTCTTGCAATAGACCAGATGCCCATTCACTTCCGCCTGGATCTTGAACGTCTCGGGCGGGATGATGTATTTACAGGCATAGAGCAGCTCCCCGCCCAGAACACCGATCCTCCAGTCATACTGGCTGGAGATGAACTGCTGCACCACGATCCAGTCCGAGAGCTTCATGAAACGGTTTGCCGTCTTCATGAAATCGGTCGGGTCCCGGGCTTTCTCTACGCGCGCGGAGAAGCAGGTCGACGGTTCCTTCAGGATCAAAGGCGTCCCCCAGTTCTCAAACATGACCTTGGCGTGGTCTATCGTTATGTCGCATCTCTTCAGGAACGCGGTCTTCGGGATCTTAACGTTGTTCTTGATCAGGTGATAGTACATGTTGACCTTGTCCGCGCATATCTGGATGGATGCGGGGTCGTCCACCACCGGGATGTTGTGCAGGCTTGCCATCTTGGAAGCCACGAACGCCACGTTCATGGGGTCGGTGTTGGTGCGAATGAAAAGCCCGTCGGTCTTCAACAGTCGTTTGATCTCCTCGGGGAAGATGAAGTCGACACTATGGCCCATATCCTCCGCGGCATCGCGGCATTTCAATAGCGCGCTCAACTGCTCGGCATTGCTCAAGGTCTGTCTGTTGACAAAAACACCCAGGTTAGACATTTTGTTTTTCGCCTTCTGTGAATGGGGCCCACCTGCTCTGCAGGTACTCTCCGAGGAGTTGTTTCTCCCGCCTGGTGAGCTTCGAATACCTCACCGGCCCCAATGAAGAGAGTGAATATTTGCCATCGTGTTCGATCAATATCGCGCTGAACAGCGGGATCTTGAACAAACGATAGACCTCCGCTATCATTCCGGCTATGCCCGGAACATCGTTCTCCACGACGGTCCCGAATACTGAAGTGACCGAAACTATTTTCGACCCTTCGGCCAGCTTCTGGTAGCAGAAGGGGTATTTTCCCTTGTTGGTGACATGCTTGATGACGTCCTTCGCCATCTCCTCGTTTCTCACCACAAAAAACTCCGACGGCGTCGAGAAGTAGTTCAGCCCATAGATGATGCAGGGCGTGCTTGCATACTGGTAGGATATCTCCCAATCGCTGACCTCGATTCCCGAAAGCTTGGCCTTCTCTAGGCATATAGGGACAACATAGGCCTCGATAACCTGTCCGCTGGAGGGGACTGTATTGATCCCGCTCATCTCGTTGCGGACCACTGTATAGTATGCCTCGGACTTGTAGAAATGATTCTCACTGACGACATGCATGGAATCGTCCAATGACACCGTGAATATCGAGTCCTCCTTGAGGAACCGATCTTTCCTCTCATGCGTGGTCATCTAGTGCATCACCAAAAGATCGCCTGAATGAGTTACTTTTAATGTAGATCGATGACAACACGAGATACATGCTTCTTGTGGATTCAACGAGAAATCAGACCACTGCGTGTCGGTCCTACACTGTTCCTCGCCCCTTTGCCGAGAGGCAGGAACACGTTTATCGCTACTATCACCATCTTCGGATTCGTCGCCTGAGTCTTCCATTCGAACACTCTGCGGTACCCTCATGCCTGAGTGAAGTTTAAAACCTTTTCCTGACTTTTACTGGGTCGTTATCGGTCATCATGGGAATATTGATGTTTTTCGGAATTCTTTGACTCAGGCCATGAGGAAGAACCGTGATCTCTCACCACCAGGATAGTTATGAATATCCCAGTCATAACTAGCCAATGAGAAGTTGCGAATTCCTAAGTCCATGAGAATTCTTAGTATTACATCAAAGTCAAATGTCGGTTTTTCTGTCGGATCTGAAATAATCAAGTTCCTCAACCCAGTCGACAAGGTTATTGTAGCCGGAGCAGCAATACTGAACCGATCCCGATGAAGGTCACTTTCCTTGGCACCAACGGCTGGTACGATACCGAGACCGGACGGACCACATGCGTGCTCATCGACACCGAGGAGTGTCATATCGTGCTAGATGCCGGCAACGGGCTGTACAAGATCGACGAGCTCATCAAGGATGAGAAGCCCATCTATGTTTTCCTGAGCCATCCGCACCTGGACCATATTTCCGGATTCCACACGCTGAACAAATACAAGTTCAAACAGGGGATCAGGATATTCGGACAGCCTGGTACCAAAGAGCTTCTGGGTCGGATCATTGCACCACCATTCTCCGTACCGTTCTATCTGCTTCCCTGCCCAGTGGAAGTCGAGGACGTGGCCGAAGGATGTCACGAAATTCCGATCCGGTTCGAATGTCGGTTCTTGGTCCACAGCACTCCTTGTTTCGGCTATCGGTTCGAGGTCGATGGAAAGATCGTGGCCTTCTGTACCGACACGGGCGTCTGTGCCAACGCCATCGAACTATGCCGAGATGCCGACCTGATGATTGCCGAATGTTCGTTCAAGCCGGGACAGTACAGCTTCATATGGCCTCACCTCAACCCTGAGGATGGTGTCTCCATGGCCAAGAACGCCAACGCCAAAAGGCTGGCCTGGGTGCACTTCGATGCCGCCCAGTACAAGACCATCGCGGAACGATACGAGGTGGCCGAGCTCATGAAGGACAAGTTCAAGGAGATCATCGTGGGCGAGGACGACAAGGAGATAACCGTCTGACCAGACCGTTTATCAGCAACTATTTCTGCCAATTAATCAATCGGTGGGTCCGTGCTCGGAAAAGAAGTGCTTGATCAATTGGCCTTGATCGTCGGCCCAGAGAATCTGTCCACCAAGAGCGCCGACCTATATGCCTATGGTTTCGATGCGTCCATCCATCATGCCAACGCAGAGGTGGTGGTCCGTCCAAAGACGGCTGGGGAGGTCTCCGCCATCGTCAAGCTAGCCGCCAAGCATAGAGTACCGATCACGGCCCGTGGGGGAGGGACCGGACTTTGCGGTGGCGCCGTTCCGCTGTACGGTGGCATTGTCATGCAGCTGACCAGAATGGACAAGATCAAGGAAGTAAGGGTCGAGGACCTCTATTGCGTCGTCGAGGCGGGAGTCGTCTACGATAAGCTGAACGAGGTGCTGGCACCTAAGAAGTTTTTCTTCCCCACTGCTCCGGGTAGCGGGGAGGCCTGCACCATCGGCGGAATGGTGGCGACCAACGCGTCCGGTATGAGGGCGATCAAGTATGGGGCCACCAGGGATTATGTCCTGGGATTGAAGGTCGTTTTGGCCAATGGGGAAGAGATAGAGGTCGGGACGCGGACGTTGAAGAACTCGTCCGGCTACCAGTTGGAGCGGCTCTTTGTCGGCAGCGAAGGAACGCTGGGCATAATCACCGAGATAACGCTCAAGGTATCACCAAAGCCAAGGTCATCGTCCATGGTCGTCGCCGCATTCGATACATTAGAGGACGCCGGGAAGTGCGTGTCCAAGCTCATTGCGACACCGCTTCTCCCTTCTGCCACTGAGCTGATGGACAAGACCTGCATCCGGGCAGTGAACAAGGCCATCAATGCCGGCCTTCCAGATTGCGAAGCGCTTTGTATGATCGAGGTGGACGGCGACCCGCTCGTGGTCGATAAGGATTCCGAGGCGGTCCAGAAGGTATGCCGTGACATCGGTGCGTCGAGCGTCCAGTGCTCGAACGATCCGAAACAGATGGCCAGTTGGACCAACGCCCGCAAATCGGTCATGTCCGCCCTGAGCCGCTATGGCGAAAGTTCCGTTTCTGTGTCACTGGCCGACGACATGGCGGTTCCCATCTCCCGGATCCCGGAGGCAGTAGTGGCGTTCCAGAAGATATCCTCCGAGAACGGCATCATCGTGGGCACCTATGGCCACGCGGCTGACGGGAACCTACACACCAAACTGCTGGTCGACCCCTGTTCCGAGGATTCCTGGAGGCATGCCGAAAGAACGGTGAGCGAGATCTACGATGTGGTCATCGCCCTTGGCGGAACGGTAACCGGCGAGCACGGGATCGGCATAACAAAGGCTCCGTTCCTGAAGAAGGAAAGGCCTTCGGCGCTGTCCACGATGATCGCCATCAAGAAGGCGCTGGACCCGGACAACATCCTGAACCCGGGAAAAATGGTACAATGGGAGGGTGGGATAATTACCCGCCTCCGTTATCCATGCAAGGACCTGGAGTGAACAATAGGGGGAAAGAAGAAGGTCCGGCGGTCATCCCGATCATCCGATGGTGATGTATCCCCAGGCCAGCAGCAGGCAGAAGCCCGTCGCCGCCACCACCCCAATATAGACAGGGATGTTCCACGTCGCGATCTTGTAACCGTCCAGTGGCGGAATCGGTATCAGGTTGAAGCCGCCCAGGAACAGGCTCATCACCGCTATCAATTGGATCACATATCCGGTGGCGGTGCCTCCGATCGGGAAGACAAGCCATGCCGCAAGGAATATCCCGCCTATGGCCAGATTGACAATGGGGCCGGCCAGGCTGATCAATCCGTTCTGTTTCTTGGTCACCCGGCCGGCGATGTAGACGGCACCGGGTGCGGCGAACAAGAAGCCAAGGAACGACATCAGGACCGCCATCACCAATCCGAGCGGATACATCCTGAACTCGGCCCACGCTCCATACCGCTGCGCCACGAACTTGTGACCCAGCTCGTGCAACAGGAAACCGGCCAGAACGACGAATGCGGACACGCCCAATGTCAGCGGTATCGCCGCCATGGCGTCGGACATTCCTAGATCCGATGCCAGGCCTCGGTAGAGAACTATAGTGAACGCTAGTGTCAGCGCTGCCACCCCGATCAATATATGTTTGATCTCGGTGCGGCTGAATCGTATCTTACCATATCCTTCCGGGATTTGAACCGTGTTATACTCAGGATACATGTTCGCAGACCTACGAATTCTGGACGACTAGTTAAAACTTGGGCGACAACCACGAGTTGTCCCGATTGGTCGGCCCAAGAGGTAAAAACGGATATCTTTTAGTATGGGTGTGCGGAATAGCAGCCGTTTCCAAATGAATCATTTCCTTCATGGCAAAGCATTGTTCCGATGGTGCGACCGATGCGGAACGCTGCTCCTCAGTGCAGTATGCGACACGTGCGGCTCCAGCGGCCGGGAGTTCGAGGTATCGCTTCCCGGTGACATCAGGCCAGCCATGGGGAAGGCGGCCGAAGGCGTCGCATTACTTTTGCGGAAGCATTTCGGTTCGAGCGTCCCGACCGACAGCAAGCTCATCTTCCTGAACAAGGTCGCCGGGGAGGACCGCTCCGACGAGATCGTGGTCGATGGCAAGATCATCGGCACGATGCGTTTCGACGTTAGGACGAAAGAGTTTGCCTTCGACCTCAAGATGGACGGAGCTCTGCAATTGCTTCCGGTGGCCAAGAAAGGCATCGTCACGGTCGCTAAGCTTACCGGTCATCTGAAAGGAAAGAAGATATCGGGCCAGGAGATCGTCGAGATCAAGGGAGAGTTCTCCGAGGGGGACCCGTTGATCATAGTGTCCGGTAACACCCTTTGCACCGGCGTGGCCAAGGTCGGCTCGAATGAGGTCAAGACAGCGGAAAAGGCCATCCTGATCCGGGACGTGGGGAAGGTGGAGAGATCTTCCTTCGGAAAGCGAGCCTCGAGGCAGGACTTCGTGGCTGCGAACCGCAAGTTCCTTGAAGGGTTGGAATCCAAGGGCATCAGCGACATCAAGTCGTTCGTGGGAAATCGGGAGCTCCCGGTAACACTGTCCTTCAGCGGTGGGAAGGACTCGCTGGCATGCTACGGTATCGCCAAGAAGGCCAAGCTCAAGATCACGCTCATTTTCATCGATACTGGCCTTGAATTCCCGGACACAGTCGATTATGTCCACAATTTCGTTGCGAAGCATAATGAGCAGCTCATCGAAGCGTCGGCGGGCAACGCCTTCTGGGAGCAGGTGGACATATTCGGGCCGCCGGCAAAGGATTTCCGCTGGTGCTGCAAGGTGTGCAAGCTGGGACCGCTGACCTCGGCGATCGAGGAGAGCTTCCCTAAAGGCACAATCACCATCGAAGGTAACCGTGGCCTGGAATCTTTCTCCCGGTCTCGCATGAATTTCGTCGAATCCAACCCGTTCGTTCCTAACCAGACGGTCCTCAATCCGATCAAGGACTGGAGGGCGGCGGACGTATGGGGATACATCTGGCTGAGGGGGCTCGATTTCAACCCGCTGTATGAGCAGGACTTCGAGCGCATCGGCTGCTATCTGTGCGCCTCCTGCCTGGAGAGCGAATGGAAGAGGACATCGGAACTGCATCCAAAACTGCACGGTGACTGGCAGGCATATCTGGACAAGTGGTCCAAGCGGGTGGGGGTCGGTCCTGACTTCGTGAAATATGGTCTCTGGCGCTGGAAGGTCCTGCCGCCCAAGATGAGACAGCTGGCCGAAGAGGTCAACCTGAAGGTGCCCCAGGCCCGGTCGGACCGGCTGGAGCTGAGGATGACCAAAGGGGTCAGTCCCTGCCTGACTGGCGGATATTCGATCGAGGGGGTCCTCATCGTCCCGAAGCGGCGTGACTTCTCCCGCATCGGTGAAACGCTGAAAACGGTGGGAAAGGTGAAGGTGTCCGAGGAGTTCGAGATCGCCCTGGTCAAGAACCGGGAAGGCACCGTTAAGGTCTTTGGCGGGGGACAAGTGCTTGCCACCGCGGCTACCGAGGGCGCAGCAAAGAAGCTTTTCGAGTCCGGGGTGAAGGCCATCCTCAAGGCCCAGATGTGCACCCGATGCAACATCTGCGTTAAGAATTGCCAGCAGCATGCGATCAAGATCGAGGACGGCCCAGTGATCATAGAAGAAAGATGCAATCAGTGCGGCAAGTGCACCGAGGCCTGCGTGGTCGCCCATTACTACGACAAGCTTGTGTCCGGAAAGGAAAGGGTCTGACGCACGTGTCGTTCCGGACATGATATTATATTGTTGAGCGTCTTCCCCGGAGCGTAAATGAACTACGACATGATGATCGCCGGCGCCATCGGATTCGCGCCAGCCATTGCCCTGATGTTCTACACACTGAGGAACTACACCTACCCCGCTGTGGAAAGGCCGTTCTTCGACGACCGCAAGGTCTTCTTCATGTTCGCGGTCGGCATCATGATCGGCGTCGTCCTCGCGAGCGTCAACTACCTCTTCATTTCCGGCGATGCCATTTCGCTGATCATGTATGCCCTCCTGTTCGTCTTGCTGGAGGAGCTGACGAAGTTCGTCATCCTGAACATGAAGCGCTTCCTGCAGAAGCTGGACACCACGTTCTACGGTGTTACATTGGGTTTGGGAATTGGCAGCACCACCGGTTTCGGAGCGGCCTTCTTCGCCCTGAACGCGCTTCAGGGACTGGCCGGCCCGTTGGACTATGTGTTCCTGGTCCTGCTCTCCACCCAGCTGGTCCTGCTCCATGGAGCTACCACCACAACCATCGCCATCGGTTCGGCAAGAGGCAACCCGTGGCCATTTCTGATCCAGGCGATCATGGTGCACCTTGCGGTCAACCTTCTGATGGTCCCCTACTATTTGGGGGAGAATCCGCTCGGCTTCATCAGCTTCGCGCTGTCGTTGGGTTTCCTGGCATTGTACTACCGTCACGTTTATGGCACGATGATACCCGAGGTGGTCTCGGAAGCGTTATCTAGGATGCGACATGCGTCAAAACGTTAATATCCGCAGGGTCCCTTGAACTCCCGTGGAGCAGACACAACCGAATCCGAACCAAGGGACGTTCCCTCAGCAGTCCCCTCAGACCTACGGCCCTCCCACTCCACCACCCCCGCCGGGCCCCAGTCAATTGCCTCCCCCCAGAAGGAGGGAGAGGGGTACCTTGAAGGCGGCCGTCATACTCATCTTTGTCATTATCATCGCCGTCATTTTGATAATGCCTTCCACCCAGGACTTCCTGAAGAAGTCGTTCATAACGCCATTCCAAGAATCTTATCCCGAATATGCTGACATCACTTTCCAGAGGACCTTCACAGTCGGTGCGAATGGTGGGACACTGATCAATTTCACCGTCGACTCGACCGAGCCGCAAAACATTTCGCAAGAGGGGGTCAACCTCCAGCTTGTGGAATCCTTCTCGACCATTCCATCCAATCCATCCACTGTGCAACACGGTTTGGCGACCGGTCTGATCTGGAACGGCAGTCAGCTGACCGGGCAGGACCACTATACCATCACTATGAATTACCAGGTAAGAGAAACCACCAGGATTTGGAGCCTGACACAGAGCGACTCCGGTACCATAAGCCAGATCCCGACCTCACTAAAGGCGAACTATCTAGGCGACGAATGGAAGATCCTCGCCAATGATACAAGCATCAAAGCACTGTCGAAACAGATCAACGGCAACGAGCAGAACGTTTACAACATCCTCAAATCTACCTATGACTGGGTCACGAAGAACATCGCATACCCCGGTTCACCGTCGCCCGGCGAACCGAAGACATCGGTCGAGACGCTCCAGACGCGTGTCGGAGACTGCGATGACCAATCGAACCTGTTCCTCGGCCTGATCCGCGCCGCTGGCGTTCCTGGATGGCTTCAGCTCGGAGCATTGTACAACAGCGCCTCAGGCCAACTGGAAGGCCATGCCTGGGTTCAGACATACATACCGTTCGCGAACGGGGGCGGCGTCGACGTGAATATAGACCTGGTCAACAAGAACTTCCTAATTTGGAAACCCTCGCTAATCTGCGACTACACGGACAATGGGAATGCCGCTGACCTGAAGAACTACTACTACACGTTCTACAGCGTTTACGACCCATCTGGCAGGGAGCCGACATTCACAGACAGCTTCACTGTGCTCCATTATTCCGAATCGTCAAACAAGGTCACTGCCAATCATTTCGCCGTCGGCAGCGAACAGGGTCCACTCCTGGGAGTCGCAAGATCATAGCGGCCGGAATCGGCCGGGCTTCGGTTCGTAAACGATCCCCTCGTTCAGCATGACCGAGGCGATCTTGGCCGGGTCCAGGTCATAACCTTCCTTCGTCAGGGCATCCTTCAGCTCCACCAGGCCGAAACCTGATTCCAAGGCCAGTGAACGGGCGATCATGACCATTCCGTCGAAATCCAGCGATTGGTTCTTCGCCTTCTTCCGTTGTTCCTCGGTCGCCTGCCTGGCCAGGACCACGTCATCGCCGTAGTCCTCGATCGAATGCTGCATGCGGGAGCTGGTCCTGCGGACCGCTTCCGCCAGTTCCTGCTCATTATCCGTTTGAAAATAGGTGCGCATGTGGTCCACCTCGGAATGGAGGCCGCAGCCGGGACATTTTGAGGTTTTTGCCGAGAGGTCCACCCCTCGGGCCCGATTGCATCTCGGGCAGATGATAACCCCGAACATCAGTA
>JBEKDM010000017.1:0-25655 GCA_050014375.1 Methanomassiliicoccales archaeon
TGGCCGTAGGATCGCCCTTTCCTTAAGGCCTACCAGTTCCAACAATTCCATGGCTCTCTTCTTGGCTACAGACGGTTCCTCACCGCATATTAGAAGCGGCAGTTCCACGTTCTCGCTGGCGGTCAATACAGGTAACAGGTTATAGAATTGGAAAACGAATCCCATCTTCTTGGCGCGGAAGTTGGTCTTCTCATCGTCATTCATCGATGTAAGGTCGCTTCCCTCGATCAAGATCTTCCCATCGGTAACATCATCGATGCCGGACAGGCAGTTAAGCAGCGTCGTCTTGCCGCATCCAGACGGTCCCATGATAGCCACCATTTCACCTTTCTCGATGTCGATGCTAAGACCTTTCAAAGCCTGAACAGTGACGTTCCCGGTGATATATGTCTTCTTGACTTCCTCGGTATGGATAATTGGCATTGATGACCACCTTTCTGGGGCAGGGTTGCATTTGGCCTGAGCTATATAACTTCTTGCCATTTACTTCACAGTACCTTGATAATGTCTATCATTCACTGTTCGATAAATGGAAATATTTCTAAAAAACCGAAGCAAAATTGGATGAGATCCGGTCAATAGATATGGCAATTGTCGAAGTCAATAAAATACTTGACAACCACATATTTTTATCAGTAATCATTAATGCACATATTAGTACATCATTACTCAAAATTGTTATATATTCCCCTTTTCATTATCGGGAACATGACACTCAGACCGGAAGACATCAGGATCAATTTGGGAATGGAAGAACTTCCCAAGAAATGGTACAATATCGCTGCCGATTCACCGGAACCGATACCGCCACCTGCCGATCCGAAGACTGGCTTGCCTGTGCCGGCTTCTGCCCTTGAGGCGATCTTCCCAAAGAACATCATAGAGCAGGAAATTTCCACGGAGAGGTACATCACTATACCGGAAGAGGTCAGGCTGGCCTTGGCAAGGCTGTGCCGTCCAAGCCCATTGCAACGGGCGGTCCGTCTGGAGGCGGTATTAAAGACCCCGGCTAAGATCTACTTCAAACGCGAGGACCTTAGCCCCACCGGGAGCCATAAACCTAACTCTGCCATTCCCCAGGCATATTACAACATGAAGGCAGGGACGGAGAACCTGACCACCGAGACGGGAGCCGGACAATGGGGATCGTCCCTGGCGCTTTCGTGCGCTCTGTTCGACCTGAAATGCACTGTGTTCATGGTCCGGGTCAGCTATGATCAGAAGCCCTACCGGCGCTACGTCATGGAGACATACGGTTCGACGGTCCACGCTTCGCCAAGCCCGGTCACCAATTACGGCCGGGAATGCCTGAAAGCGAACCCGGACAACAAGGGCTCCCTGGGCATCGCAATATCCGAGGCCATCGAGATGGCAGTCACCACCAAGAACACCAAGTACTCGCTCGGAAGCGTAGCAAATCACGTCATGATGCACCAGACAGTCATCGGAGAAGAGGTCATTGCTCAACTGAAGAAAATTGAGACCGTGCCGGACTACATGATCGGCTGCGTAGGCGGGGGAAGCAACTTCGCCGGATTCGCATTCCCGATGCTGGGTCAGAAGATCAAGAACAAGATCCAAACCGAGTTCATCGCGTGTGAACCGAAATCGGTCCCTTCGCTTACTGGAGGCGAGTACCGCTACGATTTCGGAGACACTGCCGGCATGACACCGATGTTCAAGATGTACACCCTGGGGCACGATTTCATGCCGTCCCCGATCCACGCCGGGGGGCTGCGCTACCACGGAATGGCACCCACGGTCAGCTTGATGTCCAAACTTGGTTATATCCAGGCCAGGGCATACGACCAGTTGGAAACGTTCGAGGCAGGAGTAACCTTCGCCAGGGCCGAGGGCATCATCCCAGCACCGGAATCGAACCACGCCATCAAGTGCGTCATCGACCTGGCCCTCGAGGCCAAGAAGAAGAACGAGGAGAAGGTCATCGTCTTCAACCTGTCCGGGCATGGACTCATGGACATGAACGGGTACGCCCAGTACACCAGCGGCAAGATGACCAACGGCTGATCTGCAGCGGCCAGCCACAAAACCCCATCAAACCCCTTTTCTTCATTATTTTAACATGAATGATATCGCCGTTTGCTTTCCTTGAACAATATCGGATTGATCATGAAGGCAACATATCCATAGCAACCTCCACGAACGGAAACCCGGGCAAAATGTCTGTCAGGGTAGGCGACAGTCCGCTTGCGTGTGTGCGAGACCTACGCAGATAACGAAACGGCAGGTGTCTCAATAACCGGTTTATGAAAGGTCGATCATGAAGGAACGCTAGTCCGTTGGGTCTTTGGCAACACGAAAAAGGGGGTTCGGATTAGAAAAGTCCGCGGAAGGGGGGATCGCCTTCACGGGCAGCCGCGTCAAAGGGCTGGGAGGAGTCATCGCCATTGACGATCAAGGGAACTCGACAGGTCATTGTAATAATCTCACATATGGCATTGGCGTGTATAGATTCGACCGGAAAGAAAATCTGGACATATGGAAAATAATGGCGAAGGTTTATTATCCCACGCGAGATTATAGAATAATCAACGTTCAGTTCGAAGGTGCCGTCTGGTGCAAATCTACACGCACGAACTAGCAAATCAGGCATTTCCTTCTGTTAGCGTTCGCTCTGGTCTGGTAGAACAGATCATAGATTTTGGCCGAATCTATTTGCTCAAGGATGAGCGTCTGGAGAAAACCTTGAGCATGACCAAGTCGTTGGCCGATACCGGAAAGGACGTCCTCTGCATCTCCCGTTACCATCCCAGCATCATGGTAGGGAGACTGCCATTGCGCAGCATGCAACTCATCTGGCTGGGTGAACGGGCAGGCGAGGATAGGATATCGCCGGACAATCTGGGCAGGTTGAAGCACCTAATCGCCATCTTTGCCCATGAGCACAAGAACGCCGTCGTGGTCATTGACGGCTTAGAATACTTAGCACTTTTCAACGATTTCCACCGGTTGAACGTGTTCTATGAGGAATTGAACGACATCGTCATGGACACCCGTGCGGTTCTTTTATTCCCCATCGACGAACGCCTGATCGAAGCCTCGGACATAGCTCGGCTAAAAAGGTTTGCCGAGATCATATGATTTGAAAAACTGAGTTAAGATGTTTGGTTCAGGCGATCACGCCTGTCCCGCTTGCTGGTTCCTTGATCCTTAGAGCGGCTTCTGCTTCGACTTGCTCGGTCTCGGCGATCGGTTCCATCTTCGGGTACAAAGTCCACAGCTTCTTGAGATCTTTCTGCTCCAGCGTCAACGGGTCAAAGCAGATGATCATTGTGCCGTTCGTGGCCACGAGGATGTTCTGGATCTCGTCCAGGGCATAGATGACCTTGTTCATCTCGTTCCACAGTAACAGGTATTCTAGACCATCCAAGAAGACGACTGGCTTGCCAACCTTGGCATCTGCCTTGACCATCTTGACGATCTGTCCGAGAGATTTGGGGGAAATGATGTCCTTTCCTTTGCAGCCGCTGAGCCAGTAACATTTGCGTCCCCTGACGTTGAACTTCTCCGCCACATAATCGGGGTGAAGCCTGGTGATGCAAATACTGTTCTCGTTTGCTTTGGATAGGCTCGAGAAGACCTTGAACCCTGACCTTGGGTATCCTTCAACAAGCAGTGATATCCTTGAGTTGTCGTGGTTAACTGCCAATTGTTCACTCTCCTACTATTCTTAATAGTACCATTCCGCATGGAGCATATTTAAAGCCGATTTGAGCATGCTCTTTTTGCCTAAAGAGCGCTCTTTCCACCCCTATAGCGATTTTCTCGGGGCAAACTATTATTGTACCACTGCGATTGATGACTGTGAATCGTAGCTCCCGGAAGTCCTTGCTAACCGTCAGGGAAAAGGTGATCCTGCACCTGCTTGCACAACACAAGTATTGTCAGGATGCCGACGCTCCCAAAGTGGTAACACAGGACGGGATCGCTTCCACCATCGATGTGGGCAGGAACAATGTGGCCAAGATCATGACGGTCATGTCGGAAGAGGGGATTGTCGATATCCAGAGCAAACATGTCAAGGGTCTTCCCTCGGTCCGGCTGGTCTATTTCTTGGCGCCCAAGGGGTTTGAGGAGGGCAAGAAACTCAAAGCTTCGATCGAGTCCAGCCCAGTTGAGGTCATCGACCTGAACGGGGAGGACCACATAGACGAGGTGGGCCGTATCGGAGTTTACTTACCGAACCGGTACTCGCTCTTGGAACTGGCAATGGGAGTCTCCAGGGGAAAGTTCGACTGCGCGTCGTTCCATGAGGGCAAGGTCAAGGAAGAACGAAGGTTCGTCGACTATTCTGACAAGAAGCCCGCTATCCGCACCTTCTTCGGAAGAGAGCAGGAGATGGAGAAACTGCGTGGGCTCCTTACCTCACAGACGGTGAAGGGGATAATGATCTACGGAATTCCCGGCATTGGGAAGACCACATTGCTCGCGAAGTTCACCCAGGACGTCCGCGATAGGATCAACGTGTTCTGGTTCAAAGTGCATGAGTGGGTGGACTACAAGGGTGTGCTCAAGCCCCTTTCCGAGTTCCTCTCTCAGATCGGCAAGAAGAACCTGGAATACTACCTTACCCAGACCGATAACCCGGTCCTTAGTGAGGTCTGCCATATCATAGAGACGGATATGCGGGGATCGAACTCCCTTATGATCTTTGATGACATTCACAAGGCAGACAAGAGCATCAAGGAACTTCTCGGGGCGATTCTTACCTCGATAGAGGGGGTCTCCGGCGCCTGGATGATAGGATCGGCCAGGGAGATGCAGTCGTTCTATGACCGGGGTGCGGTGTACCGCGGGTTCGTGGCCGAGATGCAGATCGAAGGACTGGACCGGGAAAGCAGCTTGCGAATGATGCGTACCCGTTCCCTTCCCGAGGCGGACCTGGAATCGCTCTTCTCGATCACCGGCGGCCATCCACTGTTCCTGGAGCTGATAGAGGATCCAAAACTTGCCCTGGGAAAGAACATACGCATGTTCATCGAACAGGAAGTGTTCTCGAGACTGGACGTCTCCGAGAGGAGGATAATGGGCATAGCCGCCATCTTCCGATACCCGGTGATGATCGATGCCTTCTATAGCATGGAGGAGGAGATCCAGAACGAAAGCCGAGGCATGAGCGTCGAGCTCGAGTCATCTGACTATACCATCTCATACGAGACAGTCGACTCGCTGATCTCCAAATCGATCTTGCATGAGTCGGTCGGGCGCATGATCGGTATGCACGACCTGATGAGAGAGTTCGTCTATTCTCGGCTTACTCCCAGACAGCGCAACATCTATCACAAGGCTGCGGCCCGGTTCTATCTCCAGGACAAATCCGCTCCTTCCTCCGTGGAGGCGCTCTACCATTGTCTTATGGCCAAAGAATACCCCACAGCCATCGACATAGCCGCCGGCAACGGCCGCAACATCATCAACCGGGGTTATGCGGTCCAGTTCAATCCGTTACTCAAGACGCTGCTATCCAGCGCGCCCAAGATCGAGCAGAGGGATAGGATGGAGATTTTGAGCCTGCAAGGCGAGATAATGGAGATCCAGGGCGAATGGGACGCGGCCATCTCAAGGTTCTCCGAGATCATCGGAATGGCTTCCCCGACCACCGATGTCCGCCTCTTGGCGGAAATGAACCGCAGGATCGGTGCCATCAACCTCAGACGATCCAGGCTGGACGATTCGGAGAAGTTCCTGGTGACGGCCTTGGACCTGGCTCAGAAAGCGGACGAGAAGCAGACACTTGCGGATGTGTATTACGATCTTGGTGGGGTATGGGAACGCCGGGGCAAATGGGAGGAGGCTTATGCCCAGTACTCCCGCTCCATGGACCTTTCTAAGTTGGTCGGCGACGAGACCAGCCTGGGCAAGTCCATGTATGGTCTAGCCAAGACATTGGATTGTCAGCACCGGTTCGACGAATCCATCGTAACAAAGAAGGAAGTGCTTCGCATACTGGAGCGTTCTGGCGATATCACTATGATATCAAAGGTGAGCACCAGTCTGGGGAACGATTTGAGACAGCTCAGCAAGTTCGAGGAGGCCAACGAGTACCAGGAAACGGCCGTTAAGCTTGCTCGAATGGCCGGCGACCTAAATACGCTGGGTTTCGCCTTGGCCAATTCCGCCGCCATCTACATAGAGGAGGGGAACTGGCTGCGCGGCGAGGAAATGATCGACTCCGCCACTTCGATCTTCAAGAAGCTCAACGACCTTCTTATGCTCTCTACACTGCACCTTTATCGAGGCTACCTCTACGCCAAGAAGGGAGAGTGGGAATGGGCCAAGGTCGAGTTCACGGACAGCATTAACATCATACGCTCCGTTGACATGCCAGTGAGGCTCAGCGAGTGGCTGTACCAGGTGGCCCAGGCATATATCGAGAATAACGATGGTGAACAGGCATTACAGCTTCTGCAAGAAGCTTATCAAGTGGCAGAGAGTGTCGGCCACGAAAAACTGATGAAGGACGCGATGAACAACATCGAAAGGATGTGCACGGTCCATTAAACTTCATTTTATATTTGGCAATCATTAAAATTATGTTTCTTACAGGAAGGGAGGATTGAAAAGGTTTCGGGGACCTCTGCAAATTTAGTTGTGAGGTCCAACGCCTGGGAGCGGCATGTTGTGCGGGCCGACACCGGGCAGAGGCATGTTGTGAGGTCCAACGCCTGGGAGCGGCATGGTGTGCGGGCCGACACCGGGCAGAGGCATGTTGTGAGGTCCAACGCCTGGGAGCGGCATGTTGTGCGGGCCGACACCGGGCAGAGGCATGTTGTGAGGTCCAACGCCTGGGAGCGGCATGTTGTGCGGGCCGACACCGGGCAGAGGCATGTTGTGAGGTCCAACGCCTGGGAGCGGCATGTTCTTACCGCGGTTCCTGACGTTGCTGTATTTCATTGTAGTCTTGTTCCTGATGTTGCTGTACTTTGTTGTCGACTTGATTCTCATTTTAAACACCCAAGGACTTACTATCAACAGTGTGGCTTTGTGGATATTAAAAGAGTCTTTGAGCATGCTACAGATAACATTTTATACAAAGAAATGAAAAAATACCCATCCAGATAGATAAAAAAAGCCTCAATTTCAGAAATTTATTCTATCATGATAATGCTGAAATTTAAACAATCGAATTCATATTTGGGAATTGATGTTCAATGAACAAAGTGCAGAACCATGACGAACGCTGATTTTAGCCTCATCGAAGGACTCGTCTTCGACCTCGACGGTACTCTGATCAGCAGCACCATCGATTTCCTCCAGATGAGACGTCAGACGTTCGAACGAATGCACGAAGCCGGTGTCCCGGACATCATCCTGGACGGGACAAAGAGCATCATATCCAACTTGAAGGTCTCGGTCCGGTACCTGACCGATAGAGGATCGATCGAGGCTTCGCGATCACTATCTTCCGACGCAGGCAGGATCATGAGCGAGATCGAGATGCTCCAGGTCTCGCAAACGAAGGCGGTACGAGGAACGAGCAAAGCGTTAGACCAATTAATAGGCAAAGGGTATTCGGTGGCAGTCCTCACAAGAGGCTCAAGACGATATACTGAAGCGGCCTTATCGGCTGCGGGATTGACTGGCTATTTTCCCAATACCGTCTGCCGGGATGATCATTTGGATGAGGAGGCGAAACCGAACCCGATATCCATGGTGAGGGCAGCGGGGAAAATGGGCATGAGGAAGGAAAAATGCCTTCTGGTGGGAGACCATACAATGGACCTGGATTGTGCCCTCTCGGCCGGCACGGGTTTTGTCGGAGTGCTTTCCGGTGCTACAGACCTGACGACCTGGACCAAACTGGGAAATGTCACTGTCGTTCCGGACGTTTCATACCTACCGGATCTTTTTATGAGGCGTTAACCATCGTTGTGGGACAGGTAAATTGATTTGTGATGCGGTTCTTCGATGCTTCATGAAGAACGTAAGGACAGAAAAGGCACCGGTCCCTGTTGGTCCCTATTCCCAGGCGATCATATGCGATAAGCTGGTCTTCTGTTCCGGACAACTTGGCATCGACCCGGTATCCGGCAAGCTGGTCACCGGCGGAACGGTTGACGAGGCCAGACAGAGTCTGAAGAACATCCGTTCCGTGCTGGAAGCGGCCGGTTCTTCAATGAGCAAGGTGGTCAAGGTCGCCATCTTCATGACCGACCTGGACCATTTCAAGGAGGTCAACTCAGTCTATGCGGATACCTTCCAGGAACCATTCCCGGCCAGAACCACCGTGGAGGTGGCCCGGCTGCCACTGGGGGCGACCATCGAGATAGACGTCGTGGCGTCGCTCTGATCATATCTTGGACTTCAAGATCTCTATCTTCTGCTCCAGGTTCTTCTGGCATATCGAGCAACAGACGTAGTACTCCTTGTCCCCATCCTTCACTTTGAAGGCGTCGTCGCGGATCTCTTTGTTGCAATACGCGCAGGACAGGACAACATTGACCTCGGGGTTGATGACCGCCCTCTGGTTCTCCTTGACAACGGTGATGATGTTGGTGAGCTCATACTCGACGATCTCCGGGATGTCCGAGAGATTCATGACAAACTCGTTTATCAGGTGTTGCTGGGTGAACGTGACCACGATCAGGATGCGACTGTTGCTCAGGATGTATGCTTTGCGCACGTGATCATCGTTGGCGAACCGGTCCGAGACCTTCCGGATGTCAGCCGGTCTGGTCTTGATGTCCAGGACGACGCTTATTCCGCCGAGCTTCTCAGAGTCGAGCTCGGCCTGATATCCCTTGATGACTCCCATGCTCTCCATACTGTTGATCTTGCTGCTAACGGTCGGCACACTGACCTTGACCTTCTCAGCTATCTGTCTGAATGAGAGCCGTCCGTTCGACTGAAGAACCTTAAGGATCTTGATATCAGTTACATCCAAGTTCATAGCGCCCGAATTGCATCATTAAATTTATAAGATTTCCTGTGCAACAATCTTCCGTTCGAAATGGATTGTTGGTAATTGTTAATAACGACTTGACATTTGACATGTTTCTCCAGTCGTAAACATGCCAATCGTATATCGTCATCTACTTGAACAATGGCCTATATGATGTTAATGATGAGCGATGACAATGCTGGAGATCCTACTACAACCCCTGAAAAGGGAAAGAGGACCGCCTCTTTCGGACTAACCGGGATGACCTGTGCCAGCTGTGCCCAGACGATCTCGGAGAGCCTGACGGACCTGGAAGGCATCGAAAAGGCGGACGTGAACCTCGCGACCGAAAAGGCCACGGTAACCTACGATCCATCGAAGGTCAACATTGAGAAGATGAAGAAAGCAGTCGTGGACGCCGGTTATGATGTGATCATCAATGAGGTCACGATATCCATCGGTGGAATGACCTGTGCCTCCTGTGCCTTGACCGTTGAGGAAGCGGTCATGAACCTAGACGGCGTGCTCAGTGCCACCGTGAACCTGGCGACCGAAAAGCTGACCATCCGTTATGATCCCCAGAAAGCGCGCCTCCCGCAGATGAAGAAGGCCATCATCGACGCCGGCTATGAAGTACTGGAATTGCAGGACTCGGACCAGGAAAAGGAGGTCAGGGCCAAGGAGCTTCACCGGCAGAGATCACTGTTGGTCTCGGCGCTGGCCCTAGCCATACCGATCATGGTTCTCATGCTCCTAATGCAGTTCACATCGTTGGGGCAGGTCCAATTCCTGATGGATTGGGGGAACCTGATCCTGTTCGTCGTCGCCACTCCGGTCCAGTTCATCATAGGATACCAGTTCTATTCTGGGACATACAAGGCATTGAGGAACAAGCGGGCGAACATGGACACGCTCATCGCTGTAGGGACTTCAGCGGCGTATTTCTATAGCGTCGCGGTCACGTTCTTCCCGTCATCTTTCATCAACACCAGCGTCTACTTCGATACGTCGACCATGATCATAGCACTGATACTGTTCGGCAAATATCTGGAAGCAAAGGCCAAGAGCAGGACCTCGGAAGCAATCCGTAGGCTTATCGACCTGCAGGCCAAGACCGCCATCATCATCCGGGATGGCGTCGAGGTCCAGGTCCAGGCCGATGAGTTGGATGTAATGGATGTAATGGTCGTGAGACCTGGGGAGAAGATCGCCACGGACGGCCTGGTCATTGAGGGGCAGTCGTCGGTCGACGAATCGCTGCTGACGGGAGAGAGCATGCCGGTGTCCAAGTCCGAGAACTCGGAGGTGATCGGCGGGACCATCAACAAGAACGGTCTGCTCAAGGTCCGGGCCACCAAGGTGGGCAAGGACACGGCGTTGGCACAGATCGTGCGCCTGGTGGAAAATGCCCAGGCGTCCAAGGCACCGATCCAGAGACTGGCAGACCGGGTCGCAGGGGTGTTCGTCCCGGCGGTCATCTCGATCGCCATCATCACGTTCCTGTTCTGGTTCTTCATTGGTTACGGGTTGTTCAACGTAACCCAGCCGCAGTTCATCTTTTCCCTCACCGTGTTCATTTCGGTGATGGTCATCGCTTGCCCGTGCGCCTTGGGCCTGGCCACGCCGACCGCGATCATGGTCGGGACGGGCAAGGGGGCAGAGAACGGCATCCTGATCAAGAGCAGCGAATCTCTGGAGAACGCCGGACGGACGACCACTGTGGTCTTTGACAAGACCGGGACGCTGACCAAGGGCGAACCCGAGGTGACCGACGTGGCAGTGCACAGCATCTCTGAAGAGGAGATGGTCAGACTGGCCGGGATAGCGGAAAAAGGTTCGGAGCATCCTTTGGCGGAAGCCATTGTGCGCAAGGCGAAAGAAAGATCAGGGGAACTGCCCGACGCGGAAACGTTCGAGAACGTGCCTGGGATGGGCATCCGCGCTATGGTCGACGGCAAGATGGTGCTTGTCGGCAACAGGAAGCTTATGGCATCTCACAATGTCGCTCTAACGAACCTTGATGCAAAGGTGGTCGATTTTGAGGCCCGGGGCAGGACTGCCGTTATCATTGCCTACCAGGGGGATGCGGTCGGCGTGATCGCCATCGCCGACGTGGCCAAGACCTCTGCCAAGGAGGCCGTCGAAGCGCTCAAGAACATGAAGATCGAGGTCTTCATGATCACCGGGGACAATTCAAGGACCGCCAAGGCGATCGGGGAGCAGCTGGGCATCACCAACATACTGGCGGAGGTGCTTCCGGAGGACAAGGCGAAGGAGGTCTCCAAGCTCCAGGCGCAAGGCAAGGTGGTGATGATGGTCGGGGACGGTGTCAACGATGCACCAGCATTGGCCCAGGCGGACATCGGGGTGGCCATCGGCTCCGGGACGGACGTGGCCATGGAGACCGGGGACGTGGTCCTGATCAAGGACGACCTGAAGGACGTCGTGGCGACGATCCAGCTGAGCAAGCAGACCATGAAGAAGATACGGCAGAACCTATTCTGGGCGTTCGGATACAACGTCGCCGGCATTCCCATCGCCGCCGGTGTGCTGTTCCCGTTCACCGGTTGGCTGCTGAGCCCGATCATCGCGGCAGGGGCGATGGCGATGTCATCAGTGTCTGTCGTTTCAAACGCCGCTCTGCTGAAGAGATATACCCCTGAGATTAAGAGGAAGAAACAATAGGATGTGAAGAAAAATGGCTGAAGACGTGATATGCAAGATGCAGGTTGATGAGAAGACCGCCAAGTGGAAGTCGGAATACAAGGGCAAGTCCTACTACTTCTGCGCACCAGGATGTAAGAAGAAGTTCGACGCGAGCCCAGAAAAGTACGCGACGAAGTGACCGAGGAAACCCTTTCCCTTTTTCACCGTAGGCGGTCGGAGAGATCTGGCATACGCTGGTTCATTTGTTTCAAGATGAAAAATCGGTAAGAGGCGGGCATGTTGCCCGCTTTGTCAGGAATAAGGTTTAGAGCTTCGGGTGCTGGTGCTCTTTCTCGGCCCGTTCCTTGATCATGCGCTCGTTCGCATAGACCTCGGCCTTGTCGTCGAACTGCGTATTTCGGGGGAGCATGAGCTTGGCGACTGCCATGCCCTTCATGCCCATCTCGAACAACGCCGGAGGGATTGTGATACCATATCGAAGCGTCGTCCCGGTGAGCTTGCCCGGGTTCATGATGTCCTGAGGGTCGATGGTCTTCTTTATTTCACGGATGTACTTGGCACCGTTGCCGCGGAGCTGGTCCAGACTTGACGCGAAGAATGCCCCGAAACCAGTGAGAGGACGTCCGCCGAACTCGAAAGAATAGTCTCCCAACTTCTTGTTGAACCCGTAGACAGTCATCTGGAGCATGTCGTTCGGATCGAAAACGTAGTAGGGCATGAATACCACGGAGTTTCGGTCCGCCATGTTTCCGATGATGGCTCCGGTGAGTTTCATATCTTGCATCATCTCGTGGCATTTGATGGTGAACGTCTCGAAGTCCTTCACCGGGATCAAAACCTCGGCAGGGATTGAGCTGAGCCCCACAATATTGCACCGGTGCTCGTATGACCGCTCATCGAACTCGTGCTGCGCTGTCGCGTCGTCGGCCTTCCTTCCCCCGTGCTTGGCTACAATCGTGTCTATTATCGCCTCTTCGTGTGCTACTGTCTCTTTGTCTCCTTCCAGGACAATATTCAGCGCAGTGGTGACCTCGGTCACATGCCTTCCAGCCTTTTTCAGCATTTCGAAGTGTTCCTCATTGGCGAAGGAGATGCTCATCGGTGCCACGCGCTTGCGAGTGATCTCGAAAAGAGGCTTTCCTAACGATGGCAGGTCCTTGAAGAAATAGGTAAGCGGTCTCATTACCTCGGCAGGTACGAGTTTGAACGTAACATTCGATATCAACCCCAAAGTTCCCTCGGCTCCGCAAATCAGGCGGTTCAGGTTGTAACCAGTCATATTATCAATAACCAGCTCGAAGCCAGTATTGACGATGGCGCCGTCTGGCATGACGACCTCCATGCTCCTGATGTTGTCGGCAGCCGGACCGTACTTGTAGGAACCGAATCCTGATCCACCGGTGGATATCCATCCGCCAAGGGTGGCGCTCGGGGCGCTACTTGGGTACGAGCCGAGGAGAAGGCCCTTCTCCAGACAGGCATCATACACACTCTTCCAGGTGCAACCTGACTGAGCCGTGACGGTCAGGTTAACCTCGTCGATCTTGAGAATCTGGTTCATAGCCCCGGTGAAATCGATGAGTATCCCACCAAAGACAGGGACGGAACCAGCCAGACCCCAGGTGGACGCTCCCCTTGGAGTGATCGGGATCTCTTCCTCGATCGCGATCTTGACAATCTTCTGAAGGTCCTCGGTGGAGGTCGGCCTGACGACGACATCCGGTATATTCTTGAAGGCAAACTGAACCATGTTCGGCAGTGGTGCTAAGTCATGGCTGTAAAGCAACCTCTCCATCTTGCTGGTCTTCACGTTCGCCTTTCCTATGGCATCCTCCAATTTGGCTACGGCTGCCTGGAGGTTCTTGGGTATGTGCTCAGCGGCTTCCATAATCGAAACCCTCGAAGATAATATAAACGAGATTGTAACCCCGTAGCATATCAACGTATTAAAATTCTATCTAGTGCAATGGCTAGTCAAAAGTATAGGTATGTTAAGGAGGTTTTCCGACCATCGATTCCTCGTAGAAACGGAGGGAAACGATGGCCCGGAGTTTACGAGGCCCTGGGTAGTTCGTCCGCCGGTAGGTCGAGCCAATCTGCAGATGAACTCGTACCTGAATCCTGGACGCTCCTGTATCGCTGGGCAAGGTATCTCGTCTGTTAAGTTGAGTCCTTTTCCCATGGGCGAATCCATGCATCGATTCGGAACCCGTAGGCTTCGACCGATTACACAGACCCAGCTCTCGCCGGAACAGGGACAGATTCTTTGGGCATCATCCACAAACGATGCAGGCACCTTTCTGTTTTCCCCAGATGCGCTTCCGCCTCCGGGCCTATGTATTATTACTCAGTAGCAAGTATATCTAATCTTCGTCAGCTCAAAATCCATTAGCAAGATGAGGTTACATAGCAGGTATATCTCCATCGATCAATAACGGACTATATGAAAATCCAGGCCCTGACCTACCAACTGGAGCAATCAGAAATTTTGCCCGGAGATTACGGGGGACCGGATTCCGACGACCTGCGGAGGTCATTCCACAAAATGACCGTCCCCTCAGGCGGCCGTGTTCCCTTTCTGCCTGCTGGTCGTCCGTTCAGCCTGAACAAGACCTTCCTGCTAGACAGGATCTCGTCTGGAAACGGGTAATACCCGTCTCCCGTTCTTTGACGGACCGTGGACTCAGCCACGAAAGGAATCAGGATCGAGCAGGAGGCCGCATGGCCGCCCTGAACTCTTCCTGTCCGGTTCCGCATTCCGCCTCCGGGCAATAATAATTTAGCGTTTGTGAGTATATAATAATTAGGATTCATCCAGACGGCGGATCGTCATATTGTCCATTCCTATAGCGAAAAACAAAGGATTTATCGATGCTTAGGCATGGTCCAGGACAATCCCCCGCCCGCCGGATCATTGACGAACGGGTAATGGTCGCACCCTTCACTTTTTAGCGCGCAGTTCATGGAGCTCGTCATGGCATACTTTGACCTTGTCGTTGATCTGCCCCATCTTCTCATCGCATTTCGACTTGATCCGGTCGAATTCCTCTTTTGTGATCTTGCGTTTCTTGAGCTGGACCTCCGCCTCGTCGACCTCGGCCCGATACTCTCCCCTGATCGCGTTCAGTTCTTTGATCCGGTGCTCGATTTTTTCCACCTTCGGGTCTACCACGATCATTCACCATACCAGTATTATGATTGATAGGAGTATCATGAATATTAATCATTTTCCGGCGGAGGTGCCATTCTCCATGATAATTTCCCGATCTCTCCTGTCAGAGATGGAATGGACGATTCATCGATGCGGTAGAGATGCGATATGCAAGAACAGTCCGATGAACCGAACCCTTCGACCGGTTCAGAACCGTCCAGGGAAGACAATAGCCTGCTGAGCGAGCATTCCATGCCCGCGCCCCCATGGACCAGGAAAGCACCCACCGGTTCCGCTTCCTGAAGCAGATAGTCGATGTGCCAGCGTAACCTCTTCTCCTGAGAGAAATGCCGTCCCAGCCGGCCCCGGTAACCGGCCATCGCCGACCCGCAGTAGGCGTATGTCCCGGTCCGGAGAGCGACACGGCCGAGCTTGCCCACTGATATCTGGCAATCTCGTTCGAGCGAAACCACGAGGATGTAGGTCCCCCGTTCCGCCGGTGCCTGTCCCAGATCCGGCAATTTCCATTCACCTGGTCGGTTCGAGCCTCGTGGCCAGTGAGACAACGCGTTCGCCCAGTGCCCTGGCCTCCTTCAAACTCTTTTCGTCCGATCCGGCCGCCCCAGGCTCTCTGGCATAGGAGTGGGCGAATGCCTTTGGCGGCAAGATCATTCCTTGAATGGTCATGTAATCCATCAAGGCAACTGTGGTGAACTCATGTCCCGCCCGTCCGCCCACCGCGATGACGCCGCCGACCTTTCCCTCCAGCTTCCTGCCCAGTTTGTTAAGCAGATAGGTCCGGTCGATGAACCCTTTGGTCTGGGAGGTCATCTGCCCGAAGTAGATCGGCGTACCGATGATCACGCCATCGGCGGCCATCATCTTTGGGTATATGGCCTGCATATCGTCCTCAATGACGCACTTACCGTTCCTTCCGCACTCGGTGCATGCCAGGCAGCCTTCGATCTTCTTCCCCGACAAGGCCACGAACTCGATCTCCGCACCCTTTAACTTTGCACCTTCCAGCGCCGCCCTGACCAGGACCTCCGTGTTGCCGTCGACCCTGGGACTCCCCGATATACCGATGATCCTCATAATAACCAGGGGAGTATTCGGTTATCGCAGTATTAACGGTATTCGCCTTTGAAAAGAGCTCAATGCTTGAGCGCGTCCCTTGCCTTCACTTCGCATTCGGTCATGATGCGTATGAGCGTGCTCCCCTGCATCCGCGAACCTGTGATACGAGATATCTCGCCCAGCTTCCGTCCGTATATTTCGAGGTCCGCTATCTGCTTGCCATACTCCTCGAAAGGCACCTTGACCCTAAGTCCGTCCAGGTGCAGCACGATCGGTGCCGGCCGCAGCGATTCCCGCACCGCTTCGATCTCTTCCAGGCGCTCCTTGATCTCGGATGGGTGGACGAACAGAGGGTCCTCATCGATCTCCTTGCGCCGCTTGTCGATGGTCCGGTCGACTGCTGTGGAAACCTCCTCTAGCTTTTCGATCTCCTCAGCCCGACGCATCCTTTCCACCTTGCGCCCAACGCCGGAAACGAGTGCCTCGCAGTTCGGCAGTTCCGGGATGTCCGGGCCACAGACCACCGTTACCGGGACGGAAATGTCCTGGAACAGCCGAACCTTGTCGTTTATGATGCAGTCCTTGAAATTGCCAAGCACGAACACCGCCGCGTCATACTCGTCGATGATCGCCTTCTCGTCCGCGGTTATCTGCGCGGTGGCCCGGCCCTTGCCCCTGGCCAGTCCCATGACCACGGTGATGGCTCCGTAACGGCGGAGTTGTTCCGCGATATCGCATATAGGGTGCGGCATGTGATGCCTTCCGAGCGTGGGACCGACCACGGCGATCTCGGTGCCGGCCAGCGGGACGTCGACCAGCTTCGCGCCAAGCTCGCGGGATTTCGCCTCTATGATCGGCTGGTCCTCTTCCGGGATGGCCATGGTCACTGTGATCATCACCTGCAGTTGGGTCTTCTGTATCACAAAGCCACCTATGTCCTCGATCAGTTCGTACAGCTCGTTGATGCGGTAAACGCCCCCGTCGAACAGAAGGACCTTGTACATCAGGAGGCCTCCATTTCCTTCTGCGTCGCCACGCCCAGGGCGATCTGCTCCGGCGTCAGCGTCCGTTCCGTGGCGGTTATGGTCATGCACATCTCTGACGCCACTTCGTGCCTTACCTTGAATCCCTCTGGCAAGAGCCTCCAGATCACATCTAGGAGCTTCTTCTTCAGCTCCTCCTCGGGGTCCAGCCGCAACGACTCGATTTCCTTGGCGGTGGTCCCCTTGGCGAAGATCTCCAGCCTGGTGATCTGTTCGATCCTCTCTCGGCCGAACGTCCTCCATAGCAGCGAGAGCAGGCGTGGGGCGTAGTTCTCGTCGTTGATGGCGATGAACGTTCCTCCTTCCTTCTCCTCGATGGTAGAGATCTCGGAGACCATTCTTGAACCTCCGGCCTTCCTGGTGCGGATGGAAATGATGAAGAGAGGGTCGGCCGGTCGGATGATCATCTTCACCTTCTCGATGGAAGTGGTGATGCCCATGTCGACAAGCGTTCGCTCCAGCAGTTGTGTGTAACTGCCGTTCGCGAAACTTTCCGGCCCCTCGACGGTTATCTCCATCTCAGCGTCCCTCTATGAACCCTGATGACAGCAATGCCGCCCCGGCGGCCCCGATGTACTGCGAGTGCGGTGGAACGATCGGCCTTTGCCCGAGGGTGTCCTCCATTGCCCTGACCATGCCGCTGATCAACGAAGTGCCGCCCACCTGGATCACCGGGTAGCGCACCTCGATCTCCTGCAGCTGCTGTTCGAATACCTGCTCGGTCACAGAGTGACACGCGGCGGATGCCACATCCTCCATGGTCGCCCCTCCGGCGAGCGATGTTACCAGGTCCTGGATGCCGAACACGGAACAGTATGAGTTCATCGGGACCTTCCTGTAGTCCCCCATGTCCGCCATCTTTCCCAATTCCGTGATCTCCACGTGGAGCCGCTTCGCCACCATTTCCAGGAATCTCCCGGACGCTCCGGCGCAGATGCCGCCCATGGTGAAGTTGTCCGGTATGCCGTCACGAACGGTGATGGCCTTGTTGTCCATACCCCCGATGTCAATGATGGTGGCCTCGCCCTTCTGCCGGTCGGCCAACCATACCGCGCCTTTGGAGTTCACCGTCAACTCCTCCTGCACCAGCTTGGCGTTGAACCTCTTGCCCAGTGTGAACCGTCCATATCCAGTGGTGCCGATGGCCTCCAGCTGCTCCCGCTTCACGCCCGCTTCGGCAAGCGCGTTCTCCAAAGCGGTATCGGCCGAGCTGAACACGTCCGTCGTCGGTAGCCAATACTTTCCGATGATCTCGTTGTCGCGCATGATCATGGCCTTGGTGGTGGACGATCCGGAGTCTATGCCGGCGGTGAGACCGACCTGGCGCTCCCGAGCGAGCAGCTCCTTGCGCTCCACGATGGTGACCAGCGCTTCCATCCTGGTGAGCATCTGGGCAGATTTGGTCCTCTCGGTGAACGAGTAGGTGACGACAGGCAGCCTGGTATGCTCCTGGATATATTTTCTCAGCTCCGTCCTCACCAGCGCCGCCTCGGCGCAGCGGAAGCAGGACGCGATGAACACCGCGTCGGCGTCATAGTGACCCTCGGCGATGCTCACTCCCCTGGCGATCATCAATTTTAGCTGGGGCGAGACCGGGTTGAAGCCGAACTTCTCGATGGCCGAATTGATATCCTCCAGGTCGACGTCCGGATAGACCATCTTCCCTCCGACCGCACCGGCGGCGCGTTCGATCTCCATTTGGACCCCGGAATATTCCGTCCCACAGGACAGCTGTGCGATCTTGATCATTTCTTTAGTCCCTCCAGGAACTCCTTTACCTTCTTGACCACGACCTTCGCCTCCTCGTCATTGGCGGGATAGTCCAGCTCCAGCAGCGGTACCTTCCTCTTCCGCACCAGCAGTTTTACCATCTCGTTGGTTCGGGCACAACCAACGCAGCCGAACATGTACGGCGCGTCCTCCATGAATATCGCCGCCTCCGCCTCGTCGATCAGCGGTCCATATACGGCCAAACGGCCGCGTATACCCGATGGGACCTCTATGCCAGCGTACTTGAGCCCCTTCTTGACGTCATCGACCGTGACGTTCAGCGGCGGGGACTCGATCTCCTTGGAGGTGACCTTCTCCGCCAGCGCCCCCATGATGCTGAGCGGCTGGTGCCCGAAACGTTCCACGAGATCGAACAGTATCAGGCTGTTCGGGGGGACTATGAAAACCTTCATTGTTGACACACCTCATCGCAAATCTTCTTCAGTTCCGAGACCGGGAGCTTCTTCCGCTTCGGGACCTCGCACACCTTGCCGTTCTTGTCGGCGCAGACCAGGCCCGCCTCGAACATAGGCAGGTCCTTCCACTCTTTCTCCAGCTGTGTGAACCCGGGCCTGGAGCCGTGCTCGGCGCGGCATCTCCGGGCATCGCCGATGGGGTAGCCCCTCACCTTGGAGAAAAGCCGGTTCGGGTCCAGCTTCCGCACCTCGGTCAGCACCTTGGCGACCACCTCTGGTTCGCCCTGGATAATGACCCCAAAACAGGTCTCCTTGATCTGGATGTCCACCGCCATCGTGTGGATGAAACGGGTGATCTGGTCTGGAGTGATGGAAGAGCTCGGTGCGATGACGATGTACCTGGTCTCACTGTTCACTGACATCCTTCTTCACCTTCTTCGCTGCTGGGTTCTTCTGTCCCGCCGGTTTCTCCAGAGCCTTCTTGGCTTTGGGGGCAGGTGCCGGTTTCGGGACCTGGCGGATGTAGACGATGTCCCCATCCTTCAGTCCGGCCATCATGGCGTTCAGGTCGGAAACGACGATACCGGACATGTTCGTCCCGTGATCCTCCTCGCCGGTGGGGCCGAATTCGTTGCTTGGCTCCAAACGCACCCCGATGAGCCCTCGGTTCGGCCTGGCCATGTTGGTGACGCCCATCTCCCCGCGGGCCACCCCCTTCCCGTTCACGAACGCGTTCTCCGGTACCAGCCCCGAGGCGATGGAGGCATTGCCCTCGAACGTCACCAGGGGCATTCCCTCGAACGTGAAATGGACCTTCATGGTGCCGATCGGCTTATGGTCCAGTCCTGTCATCTTGCGGACGTAATGAGAGGTATGGGGAGCGACATCGTCCGTCAGAACGACATCCCTTATCTGGTCGGGCCTGACGCCATAGGTATCGATCTCCGGCGAGCTGATGGCGTCCATGGTGAGCTCCGGCTCCTGTTCCACCACGATGCTGTCGTCAGCTCCGTCCCCGGTTCTCTTCTGCTTCAGACCCTTGGATTCCAGGAAAGCCCCGGCCTCGGTCTGGGTCATCCCGACGGTCATTATCCGGACCGGGTCGGTGACGATCGTGACCGCGGAACCTGTCGGTGCCAAATGGATCAGCTGTTCGCCTGCAACTGCCATACCGACGGTGTTGTGACTGGGGTTGACCTGCCGGCGGAGCTTGTAGATGTAAACGCGCCCCGTGCCTGCCCCGCTGTGCCTGACCGTGACCATATCGGGATGCCTGATGTCGTTTGCCTCTGAGATGAGCGAAACGTCCATGCTGGCCGAACTGGCGGTATACGCGGCCGTTCGCTCGGTGACCTTCATGGTGCCAGACGTCGTCGCCACCAGGAAATGTTCGCAGCTGACCGGGGAGCGATGATCGAGCCTGACCCGAACGTGGCTCTCGACGGTCATCCCATCCTCCAGCTTGGTGGCAATATCGGTCGTGGCAAAGGCATCCTTGGAGCTGAGCTCAAGGACGATGGGGCTCACCTCGATCACCTTGTCCGCCTCCTTCAGCGACGCGAGCACGTGCCTGCCCTTGGTGACGTGGCCGATCGCTCCACGGTCCAGACCGTACTCTCCTTCGTGGTCCGACCGTGCGAACATCACGTACGTCGTATTGGAATCGAATCCACCCAGGGACAGGAAGGCCTCATACCTGGAGTATTTCGATTTACCCCTTACCGCGGTCAACTTGGTCGGGAACGCACCGACCGCGATGACCTTGGATGTGGCCCAGCGTACAGATTTGTTCGCCGTCAACGCGTAGGCCTCCTTCCAGGTTCTGGCCTCGTTCGAAGTGTTCAGCTTGAGGACGAAGGACCCTTTGGTCGTGGTGAACTTGAACTCATCGGTCTCTTTCCGGACCTTGTCCATCGGCCGGATGACCGCTACCATGGTACCAGGCGTGTAGGGCTCTCCCGCGATCACGTCGCCGGCCGTTGCCCCTTCCGGTGCCTCCACCGATCTGCCATTGACAATTATTCTCATCTGGTCCTCTCAAGTGATGCTTCGGACCGTTAATAATGCTTTTTACCCACCTTCCGCGTTGGCAGTCCGATTCAAAGCCAGCAATTCCCAGGTGGGCAGTATTGAATATAACTCGGGGGAGAATGGGGAATGTCGTTCCCTGTAATTGTTTTATACGGCGCGAACTGCTCTACTTATGCATGGATAAAGAGACGATCTTGAAGCAGGTCGAGGATACGCTCCGCGCCATACCGGGCGTGATGGACGTATGGTTCCTGGAAAAGGAAGATAGGTCGCGGCTCGAGTCCATTGAGAGGGAGGCCGAATCACACGGAGCCTGCGGCGGACTGATGCCGTTCGTCAATCGGGGAGTGTGGGCGACGATGAGCCGAGATGTAGTCGCTATCATCGTCATTAGTTCGTCGATACCGCTCATCGGGGACCAGTTCAACATCGTTTTCATCGAGGATCAGAACAAGCAGGTCATCGGGGAGTGGCTTACCCCGCAACGCCAGGAGGAGTTCAAGGACCGGAAGGACGTGTGCCGGATCGGCCCAGATTTCATCATCTACGGTGATCGGCCGCCGGTCGGCGAACCCTACTTCGTGCTCCCCGAGCTCGAGTTCCATTTCCTCGATGAGATCAAGGGGGTGCAGGATGTGACCTCCGGCAGCATCTCCACTCCGGCCGATGATTGGATCAGGTTAGAGTTGGGCTACACAGAAACGAAGCACTGGACCCATGTGATCGGCTTCAATGTCAAGGAAGAATGAGGTCAAATGTGCTTCTTTACCTTGGACACGATCTCGTCCAGTTTGGACTGGGATATGGTGGAGCCGCGGATGACCCCGGTGACGATCTCCACTATCTCTCCCTTGGTGCCGATGCTCTCCGGCTTGGGCATGACATAGCGGGTCTTTACCCCGATGCGGGCGAAGTCCTCGAAGTCGACAGGCGCCTGGCAGACTACGACGGCTGGCATGTCCACGTTCCTCAGGATGAGCCGGGCCTTGTAGATGATGTGGGCCTTCACGTTGCCCAGGTGGATCAGGGCGATCTTGAACTGCTGCATCCTCTTGATCTCGATCTCATCGAGACCAAAGATGGAACCGGTGGATGCGTCGGGGGCGTCGACCGGAACGCCTGAGCCGGCGTTGATCACGATGACACTGGTGTCGATGCCCTCTTCCCTCAGTTCATACGTGATCTCGCAGACCGGCTTGGTGATGTGGCGTTTCCCCGGGCCCATGGCCACGGCGACCACCTGCCTTCCACTCTCCGATATCGTAGCTTTCTGGGCGAGACTGCCGCCCACCCCCAGTCCGCGCGCTTCTCGGCACTCCACAAAACGGGTCTTCCGACCGATGCTCTCCTTCACTGCTCAACCTCACAGGCCTCTGCCTCAGGCTCTCCGTTCAGGTCGGCCTCGGTAAGATTCGCCACCACTTCCTTTGGATCTCCGAGGGCGATGATCTTGCCCCCTTTCATGAGCGCCACCCGGTCGCAGCAGTCGACCACGAAGTCCATATCGTGGCTGACTATCATGAATGTCTCGCCCAGCTCCTTGCGCGCATGCAGGACGGAATTGGCGACGGAGATCTTGGTTATCGGGTCCATGGTCCCGGTCGGCTCGTCCAAGATGACGAACCTCGGTTCGGCGATAAGCACCCGGGCCATCGCCACCCTCTGCTTCTCGCCCACGCTCAGCGTCTCGGGGAATGCATAAAGGATGCGGTCGATGTCCTTGGGCAGGAACCCCACTCCGCTCAGGACCTGGATGGCCTTCATCTTGGCCAGCTCGGCGGGCATCTTCATGCCGATGCAGACCGTGAGGTTCTGCAATATGGTGTTGAACGGGTAAAGGCTGTACTCCTGATGCAGCATACCGATGTAAGGTGTCGCCCTCCCTCGGCCGAACTCACCCATCTCGGACATGTTGACCCAGTCGTCACCGATGCGGACCTCGACGGACCCTCCGGTGGCCGGTGTGAGCCCGGAGATCATATTGGACATGGTGGTCTTGCCGGCGCCGCTCAATCCGACCAATCCGAAGATCTCCTTCTCCTTGACATCGAACGAGACACCGTCCACTGCCTTGACGACCCCGCGGACGATCGAATAGAAGTACTTCTTGGCATCCTGGCACCTGATGATGGATTGACCTACCGGAACGGTCATTTCGGGGGGCTTCTCGAATCCGACCTCGAACTCCTTGACCACATCTTCAGGATTACCTCTTTTCACCATCTCTCCAGACTCGAGCCATATGGCCTTGTCGGACAGACGACTGATGGCCTTCGGCCAGTGTGAAGTAACGACCATGGTCATGCCGGTGCTCCTTACCGCCTCGGATAGAGCCTTATGAACTATCTCCGCAGTCTGGGGATCCAGCGTACCGGTGGGCTCGTCCGCCAAGAATAGTATCGGTTCCCGCGCCAGCTGACGTGCCAATACGCACCTCTGCTTCTCGCCGCCGGAAAGGTCCCGGGCGATATGCGTGGTGCGGTGCGTCATGTTCACCATATGGAGGAGATTGATCGCTCGCTCGACCTTATGCTTCTCATCCATGTTGCAGGGGAACGCCTCGAAGATGTTCTCGACCACAGACATATCACCGAAAAGGGCGAATGACCGCTGGAGCATGATCGCGATGCGCTCCTTGACCGCCATCCTCAATGGGTCTCTTTCGTCCAGACCCCAGAAGTCGACCTCCTCTATGTGGGTGGGCTCACCGCATCTGGTGCATGCCTTGCCCGGTGCCGGAAGGTCTATACGGTTACACTTCTCACAATGGTTAACGCGGTAGATGATCTTGCCTGAGGTGGGTCGGTACTCCTCGGTACCTCTGAGGGCATGAATCAGAACGGACTTTCCGGATCCGCTCCTTCCTATCAGACCCAGGACTTCTCCGGCATTTATCGTGGTGCTGATGTCTCTTAACACCTGGCTACCGTTGAAGCTCTTGCTGATATTGTCCACGATGACGAAGACCTCATTGCTCTCGGACATAGTCGCTCCGAATAATTAAACAGGCTTAATATACTTACTCCAGATGGTCAATTATCGTTAAGTTTGTTAACATGGGGAACCAATAAGATGTATTCACAGGTTCGTATCAAGGCCCGGCCTCATTTAACTTGCGGCTTGTATTTGACCACTTGGTCCGGTTCGCCCATGATTTATCCGAAGATCGCGTACCGCAGGCTGCTGACGGCATTCGAATAAAAAGTTTAAAAGGATGGATTATATATCCATCCACAATGTCATTGGCGTTCAACTCTTATTTTGCCGGGGGCCCGACACCGAAATTCAGTCTTTTTCACATTTGGAAGGCTTATCAGGTCATCGACAGCCAAGGGCCGATAGGAAGAAAGGCCTTGGCCGATGCGCTACAGATAGGTGAGGGCAGCATCAGGACGATCTTGGACAAAATGGTGCGAGAAGGCTCGGTGGAGAACACCCGGATGGGAACGGTGATAACCGATCGCGGCCGGAAGAAGCTGGAGACATCTGGGGTCGAAGTGGCGTCAGTGGACGTGTCAGACCTCACATTGGGCAAGCACAACTGCGCCGTTCTGGTCAAGGGAATGGCCCATCGGATCAAGATGGGGTGCGAGCAGCGGGACGAGGCGGTGAGGGCCGGCGCCGTCGGTGCAACGACCTTGATCGCGAAGGATGGAAAGATCGTGTTCCCGGGGGACGAGGACTTCCTCGACCAGGAGACAGTAGCTCCTCTGAGGAACAAGTTCATGATAGAGGATGGCGACGTGATCATAATCGGTTCCGCCTTCTCCTATGAGGCGGCTGAGAAAGGGGCAGTGACCTCGGCATTCGCCCTCGGCAATCAAACGCGCAGATGCTGGAACGAGGGGACCAACCTGCTGTCCCAGGACACCGAGGCGGATGAGCTCAGATGCCTGGCATTTGCGATACACGAGCTTCTAGGCGGTCTGCCGGTCACAATGAGGAGCAAGAACCACTATGGTGTCAGGTGTGACGAGGGCGAGGTTGTGGACACGAATTTCACCGGTCCCCTGCTCGAGGAGTCGCTCAAGCGCAACTCGATAATAAGGAAGACGGCAACAACGGGACCGTTCCGTGGTCTCCCCGTGGTCGTGGTCCCGATCATGCGTAAGAAAGAAGCGATAGCTGTCATCGGCACGCTCGACGTCGGAAAGGGCGCGGTCTTTGACATGCTCAACAAGATGAGGAAGGACAAGTATTGACCGAGTCATCCGCGGGCGACTGCTCCCGCAAGAAGATGCGGATATGCCAAAGGCATTTCTATCTCCTTTATTCATCACTGGGGCATGGACGAAGTCCTCAAGAAGGCGGGTCCGGTCACCGTCGTAGCGCTGGACCCAGGAGTTTGCCAATTCAGAAGCAAGATCAGCGTTACCATGGACGAGGACCGCCATTTGGCATTCAAGATCGAAACCCAGTGCCCCTATGCAAAGAAAATGGCCGCCGAGATGCCTCTCTTTGAGATGTTCGATGTCATCAAGATGCCTTTCTGCGACAACCCGATCTATCAGCATGGTGGCAAACATCTCAAGCATGCCGCGTGCCCGATCCCTATGGCCATGATCAAGGCAGGCGAGGTCGTGACCGGACTGGGCCTG